>JAJISG010000209.1 GCA_022848835.1 Thermoplasmatota archaeon
GCGATAACACCTGTCCCCTTTATCTCGCGGAAGGTGGCTATCCATGTTCGTACCTCGAGGTCTCTCATGATGTTCTCGTTTACGATCTCCTCGATCCTCTCCAGCTCCCGCTCCCCCACTGCCTGATAGTGTGTGAAATCAAACCTCAGCCTGTCGGCGTCGACAAGCGATCCCGACTGCTTAATATGGCCGCCGAGAACCTGCCTCAGAGCCGCCTGGAGGAGGTGGGTTGCGGTGTGGTTCCTGGCGATCTCCGCCCGCCTCACCTGGTCTATGGATGCCTCCACCTCCTGTCCACGGCATATCGTACCGTTCAACACCTTCCCGCGGTGTACTATAAGGCCTTCAACCGGTGCCACCGTATCCTCCACGTCAACCCTTAGTCCCTCTGCCGAGATCTTGCCCCTGTCGCCGATCTGGCCACCTGCCTCGGCATAGAATGGGGTCTCCTCGAGAATGACTTCGATCTCCTCTCCTTCAGAGGCCTCGGATAAAACCTCCCCCTTCACGAGAATGGCGGCCACTTTCGTACTGACACCCTTTGAGTCATAAGCCTTCGATACTGTCTCTCCCACATCGCGCTTGATCTTCCTGTAAACGTCCACCACAGCCTCCTTCGCCCTCCCTTTCCAGCTTGCCCTGGCCTTTTCCCTCTGTTCACCCATCAGCCGTGTGAATCCCTCTTCGTCTATGTCCATGCCACTCTCATGGGCGATCTCCCGTATGAGGTCAACGGGAAACCCGTACGTGTCGTATAGCTTGAATGCGTCATCGCCGGGTATACGCTTCTCGCCCCTCTCATTAAGACTGGAGATAACTCCCTCGAGAATCTCAAGGCCGGTGGCAAGCGTTGCCTGGAATCTCTCCTCCTCGTTGAGGACGACCTTGGAGACGTGCTCCCTGGCCTCCTCGAGCTCTGGATATGGAGCCGCCATGATCCTGGCCACGGTCGGCACCAGTTTGTATAGGAACGGCTCCCCCAGCCCAAGCCTGCACCCGAAGCGGTAGGCCCTTCTCAGTATCATCCGGAGAACATAGCCCCGCCCCTCGTTGGACGGCATGATCCCGTCGGCTATAGCAAATGTCAGCGCCCTGAGGTGGTCGGCGATGACCCGGAAAGCGACTTCATCGTCCGCGTAGCTCTTGCTGGAGAGATCCGACAGCGCCCCGATAATGGGGGTGAAAAGGTCCGTATCGTAATTTGAGAGTTTCCCCTGGAGAACGGCGACGAGCCTCTCGAAGCCCATCCCCGTGTCCACGTGCTTTGAGGGGAGCTCTCTCATCTTTCCGTCCTCTCCCCTGTTGAACTGGATGAATACGAGGTTCCAGAGCTCGACATACCTGCCGCATTGCGCGTTCGGGATGCAGGAGTGACTTGGATATTCTTTCATGGTGCAGGCATCGATGCCCAGGTCGACGTGTATCTCCGAGCACGGCCCGCACGGTCCCGTGGGCCCCATCGCCCAGAAGTTCTCCTTCTCGTCGAAGCGTAGGACCCTCGCCTCGTCAATATCCGTAACCTTCGCCCACAGGCTGGCTGCTTCATCATCGTCCAGAAATACGGTCGCCCAGAGCCTATCCTTCGATATCCCCAACCTCTTCGTCATGAGCTCCCACGCCCATTCGATCGCCTCGGCCTTGTAGTAGTCGCCGAAGGACCAGTTGCCGAGCATCTCGAAAAAGGTATGGTGATAGGTGTCGCGCCCGACGTCCTCCAGATCGTTA
>JAJISG010000021.1 GCA_022848835.1 Thermoplasmatota archaeon
GGGCAGCACCTCATCTTCCCCTACGCCAATTCCTTCTTGACCAATGCCAAGAACCTGTCGACGTGTTCATCTTCGACGCTCATCTTCCGTAACTCTTCTGCAATGCGCTTCAGATAGCCAAGGCATGTCCCCTCCTCCCCCTCTGCATGGCTGGCCATCACGGCTCTCTGCCAGACCGATAATCCACCGAGATAATACATCGGGTGCCGCGTGTTCATGGCAACGGTGGCTTCCACCTCGTCTCCATCTACAAGAATCTTGAGTTTCTTGAGCTCGAATCCACTCCCCTCGAATTCACGTAGCTGTCCCAGTATATCCTCTTCCCGGGTAGATTCGATTTCATAGGCCACGCCTACGCACTGTCCTCCGGGCTCGAGGCCGAGAACTGGGCAGGGATCCTGTCTACTGCCCCATACCCTTGTGAAGGACGAGTTGAAGTCTCGGTGATAGCCTGGAAGAACCGCCACGGAACGTCTAATGTAACCAAAACCGGGATTCCACATGAGCGAACCAAATCCGAATATCCATGGCATGTATAAGCCCAATAGAGGCAGTACGCGTTAATATTCCACTGGAGGTCTGGCCCTCCGTCCTAGAAACGCAGTGCAATGGATAGGTGAATCCATTAGATGCTGTGGAGTAGGCTCACAACATCGAGACACGACCTCCATCCCCATGGAGGAATTCACCCTAGAGATTGATACTGCCTTCCTTCACCACGACCGTTCCATCGATCACCAGCGTCGCCCTGCTCAAGGTCCCCGCGAAACCCCAGTCGCTCTCGTTCTTACCGCCAAGCTCCCGGTTGTCCCCAATGCCGAGTGTCACGGCTCCTCGAGGTATCGCACTGTCCAGGAATCCCGTTTTCGCCTTCGGGTTGACGCCTACCGTCAGGCTCCCCAGCCTGTCCTTATCCCCGCTGGCTCCCTCATAGAGACCCCTGACAGCGTCCTCGTTCTCTCCCGCTCCAAGTTTCACAAGCCGACCGCCCTCGAAGACCCACCTCATGTCCTTGATGAGCACCCCCAGCTGGGGCGTCGGCACATCGAAGAGCACTGTGCCCTCGGCCGTCTGCTCCAGGATGGCCACCTCGACATCTCCCGAGGGAAGACCCACCCCCAGGGACCCCCTCTTCATATCCTCCTCATCCAGGATTCCGTCGAAGATCTGGGGTGTCCTGCCCCCGAGTTCGAAACGTAGGTCGGTGCCGTTGGGCGCTGTCACCCGCACCTTCCCACTGACTCCGAGGATGGGTTCCAGCTTCCTTCCCCAGTCGGAGAGCTCCTTTGGGCTCACCTCGATGGCATCCTCCACCATCCTCTTCCAGGCCTCGAAGTCGAAGCCATAGGCGCGGGCCCGCTCGGGCGTCACCTGGCCCAAGGCGAGACCCGCAGAGAGGTTCCCCACCTCCAGGTTCTTGTCCCAATGGGCTTTCTCCCCCTCAAAGAGCGCCGAGAACTTGCTGGAGGGTACATCCCTCATAGGAGCTGGGTCCTCTGGACCGCCGAGCCAGATGTAGTATTTCGTGTAGTCTGCCAGGCCGAGGCAGTGTTCCGATGTGGTTCTCAGGCTCTCCTCCGACAACATGTTCATGTGCCCATAAAAGACCTCATCCGTGTCTAGAACTGTCAAGGGGTCAGCGTCCTGCCTATAGCACTCCAGAGCCATGGCGTTTGCCAGAGGTATTGTGTGGGGGTACGTGCTTATGATCACCACGTCCCCGCCCTTGATGCCCAGACACTCATTTATCACGCGAGATGCTATCCTCTCTTCAGTTGTCGCCACAGACAATCCTCCAAGCCAATTAGATGAAGCCGGACGTAATATACCTTCGTTGTAGAGATGCAGTGCTGCAAAGACATTCGAAAGTCCGTTCGGAATGGGCTAGATGCTTCTTCGCGTCATCACGGTAAGAAAGAGCGCCGGGGCGGTCGAGCGACACGTCTCTGTAGTAACCCGAGAACACCGCCTTCTATTCAGGAGAGCTTCTCCTTTGAGCCGTGGAGAGTCACATCCATCATTGGAGCGGGTATCTCGATGCCCGCCTCCGTTAGGCGTTGGATGATTGTCTCGTTCACTTCGCCTCTGACCCTGTTCAGCTTGTCGGCATTACTGACCCAGAATTTGAGCTTGAACAACATGGCGTAGTCACCGAACTCCTCTAGCCTAGCGTAGGCCTCCCTTCTGGGCTCGCCCTTAATCACCATGGGGTTTTCCCTGGCTGCCCCGACGATGGTGGCCTTTACCTTCTCTATGTCCGACCCGTATGCCACACCGATCGTGGTCTTCTGACGTATTGCCTCGTCCGGCTGCACCAGGTTCACAATCATCTCCCGGGCCATCTTGTTGTTGGGGATCACCAGGATCTTGTGGGAGGGGCGGTGGTACAGCCTGGTCGTCCGTAGGCCTATCTTCTCTATCCTGCACCTGTCGCCATTGATTTCGATTAAGTCCCCCTCCTTGAAGGGCCTGTCCATTAGGAGGAAGATCCCGCTGAAGAAGTTGGAGAGGCTCTCCTGAGCTGCGAAGGCGATGGCGATGCCCAGGACGCCCATGCCTGCGATGAAAGCCGTGAGATCGAGGCCGAAGATCCCCGCAACCAGGGAGGCACCGATGGCTAGTATCAAGAGAGCGCCCACTTTGCTGAGTACCGGCCAGAGGGCATCAAAGAGGGGAGTCTCCTTCTTTGCAGCTGCCCGCCTACCGAACTCGATGACGACGCCCTTGAAGATCCTGTAGGCCAGCCACGTCAGCAACAGCACGAGGAGCGCGCTGTAGATGAGGAAGAGGAGGTTCATCGTCTCCGCAGGCAGCTGCAGGATCGCCAGGGACTGTATGGTGCCGTAGGCGATGAGTATCACGACTAGGGGACCTCGTAGGATGCCCAGAACCACGTCGTCCAGCTGAGTCTCCGTCTTCCTGGCATACCTACGGAAGAACGGACTGATTACCGAGATGGCCAAGGCCGCGAACCCAGCCCAGATTGCGATACTGATCACGAAGGTCACCAATCTGTCATTGAAAGGCGGAGGCAGCAGATTGTCGAAGATCCCGAGTATCTTATTCTCCTCCGGGAAGACGGGTGGTGCCGCTTCCAAGGTAGTCAGGGCGGTTCTAGTCTCTCTCTCGGACACAGTAGGCTCCAACGCCGAGACAAGATCGATGGTCAGGGTGAAAGTCACACTCCCGTCTTCCAAGGCCTCCGTGGCGGAGACGAGCAAGTTCACGTTCAAACCCTCACCAGATCCTAAGATCTTATGGCGAGGCTCTGCGGTGGCTTCCCATCCCAATCCTGTCGTGGGCTCGACGCTGGTGGTCACCACCAGATCAGAGACGTCCCGATTGTATACCAGCCATTCATAGGTCACCACCTCCCCCGCGAGTAACGTCTTCAAGTAGGAGTCGTCGACGTCAAAGACCTCCGCCAGGTTCTGACCTAGAGTGGAGCCCGGTAATCCCATCACAACCGTTGAGAGAACGGCGAAGACAATGATGGATCTGATGCCCTTCATCCAGCCACCCGAACCGATATCCATCCCCAGCGGATATAAACAATGGGTCGATGGCCCGGATTCGGTTCTTGTCACTGGTCCGACTCTGAATGAAGTCTGCCTTCTGATTCATCGACGGAACGGTAAGGCCTAGTTCTGTAGACGCAGAGCGACAAGATCAGGTAGGCAACGATGAAGACGGTCAGAGGTTCTACCGGGAAAGTCCGGTCTGTCATATCCTCTTCGGGGAGCGAGACTTCGCCTCTCTCGATGCCCTCTTGAACCGTGCTGAGTCCCAATTCACCACCAGCCTCTGCCGAAGCAACGTCTCCGGCGCTAGCCTCGGGAAGCGTTAGGATGAGCAGGGCTATGACAGACAGTGCAATCAGCTCGATGGATGCAAGATTAAAGCTCTTCCTCCTCAGCCCTCGCCGGAGCTTCCACTCGACTGGGGATCGCTTAAATATCTCCATTCCTCCCCTCCTCCTAGTCATGCTCGGGAACTACGTTCAGATATATACGCTTTTCATCTGTCCTCCCTGGGAGGCGTGGCCCCAGGCACGGCTATGGTTAGCAACGACCTGACTCGCTCTCTGGTCTTCTGGAGACCGGTCCGAACAGCGGATGGGAAGGTTCGCCGAGAGGCCCTAACCATGGGGACCGCGTAGACGGGAGGAGCTTACAGGACACCCTTCCTACGGAAAGCTCTAAATCGGCGCACATGATTGCCGCAGGGGGCGACTTTCATGGTCACGGAGAGGCGAGATGTCAGCCTCATGAGATTTGGCGGCGTGAGCGGTGTCATTGGGCCCGTAGTGGCGCTCATCATGGTGTTCGCTGCGGTCTTGGTCTCACCTTGGTTCAGATGGGACACCAATGCCCTCAGCGACCTAGGCGTGAGCGATGCCGCCCTGATATTCAATAGCGCCTTGATCATCGGCGGAGTGTTCAACTTCTTCTTTGCCCTGGGGCTTAGAGTCTACCTCCCCAGAACATCGCTAACCAGCATCGGAACAGTCATCGTCATAGGTGGCGGAGCCTCCCTTGCGCTCATAGGTATCTTCACAGAGGACCTTTCGACCGTGCACACCATCGTCTCCTTCGGCTTCTTCCTCCTATTGCCCGTGGGCCTCCTATTGATAGGAATGGGGACATGGGGTGGTAGGATGAGTCTCCTCACCATTGCCACTGGAATCGCTGCCCTCTTCTCCATCCTAGCTCTTCCCATCGTCTTGGGAGGCCTTGAGGTCGGCTTCGCCGTGCCGGAGATCATCGAGGCCCTCATACTGAGTGCCTGGATCGTTGTCATGGCCGCGAGACTTCTTCAGAGTAAGGGCATAGCTTCGCCAGCCTGATCGCTGCAGGCACTGACTTCCGCAAACGCCGTCGCCAAGAAGGGCGGGCCATGGGATTAGATGGAGATGGGTGACCTTGCTAGAGACCAGCCCCGTCACTGCAACGTCCGACTGATCGACCAGCTGCCCCAGCACCCGGAAGATTTCGTGGACGGAGAGATGGGTCCATCATCAGCCCCCAGTGGGCTCCCCCGTCACCAGAGTCGTCACGCTGGGCAGTCTGCGGTCGGTGGCGAGCGGGATAGTCCGGCGCGGCAGCTCCTTGAGGGTCAGGCGAAAAAGTGCTTCTGTCAACAGGCCCACTGGGTGGAGATCCTCCAACTCAGACGCCGCCCTCGCCGTATGAACCCTCAGGGGTTCTGAGGGCGAGTTGGAAGGCACGACCACAATCTCCACAAGTTTAAGTAGACGCAGCTAGTGGGTCGAACCTCCGGAGGAGTATGATGGAGATCGATATTTCGCAAGTGGCGAAGAGGGTCGTAAGGGACGTTCTCCAGCTAAAGGAGTCAGACTGCCTGCATGTGGAGGCCTGGGAGCATACACTCCCCTTGACGAAGGAGATCATCAAGGAAGCGCGGCGATCGGGGGCGGATACGCTGCTGACTCTGGACTCCGACGAAACCTGGTACGACGCCCTGAACAATCTGCCTGAGGATTGGCTGGGAGAAGCCTCGACAATGCAGCAGGCCGTGAGAAGGGCGGCAACCGCCTCCGTTTACATAGGGGGACCTACCGATCCAGAGGGCATGAAGGACATCCCTAGGGATCGATGGAGGGCGAACTCCCGGGGGGCGGTAGCAACCTATAAGCCCTTCGAAGATGAGCCGATCCCCTCCGTAGACATAGGCCTGGCGCGTGTGACAGAGAAGAGAGCGAGGACCTATGGCTTCGACCATGGTGAGTGGTACAGCTCGGTACTGTCCTCCATCAGCGTGGACCCCCGGGTCATCAAGGAGCGGGGAAATGCATTGGCGCTAAGTCTCAAAGGGGCAGTGCAGGGACATCTGATAGCTCAGGGTGGCACCGATTTCGAGTTTGAGTTCCACGGCGGCGACCCCGCAGTATTCACAGGCGAGGTCAGGCCCATCAAGGGCAAGAAGTTCTCGTACTTTGCCTCTCTTCCCTCCGGCTCCATCAGCATAGCACTGAAGAAGGGCAGCGGGGACGGGAAGGTCGTGTCTACCTCACCGATACCCCAATTGGGCGACTTCATCCATGGTCTAACCTGGGAATTCTCAGGCGGTCGCATCACCGGAGTCGGCGCCCAGGAGCACCTGGACTCTTTCGAAACCCTCTGGACCGAGGAGAAGAGGAAAGAGGGAGCGGACCAGCTGGGCTATCTCACCATCGGCCTGAACTCAGAGGCGAGATACGGCTTTCTCGAGAACGAGATAGTTGAGGGAGCCGTGATCCTGGGGATTGGAAACAACGACTGGATCGGAGGCGAGAACGACTGCGATTACGGCTTCGACATCGCCTTCAGGGACGCGACCTTGAAAGTCGATGGGGAGACGTTGATAGATGGTGGTCAGTTAAGACCGGGCTGACCTTTTCCGGAGAGAGGATGAGGACCGCTCCTAAGAGAGGTTTATTACATCCACCCCTATGGAAGCCTCCATGGACTCCCACTTGAAGGATATCAGAGTCCTGGATATCTCTCGGGTTCTGGCCGGTCCCTTCTGCTCCATGATCCTGGGAGATCTTGGGGCCGACGTGGTCAAGGTGGAGCCTCCTGAGGGAGACCTCACGAGGTCGTGGGGGCCACCGTTCGTAGATGGCGAGAGTGGCTACTACCTCAGTGTGAACAGAAACAAGAGGAGCATATGCATCGACCTGAGTAGGTCCGAGGGCAGGGAGGTGTTGTATGACCTGGCCGGCAGAAGCGATGTGTTCCTTGAGAACTTCCGACCCGGGGTCGCCCAGAGACTGGGCGTCGGATTCGATGCGATAAAGGAAGTGAAGGAGGATATCGTATACTGCTCCATCTCAGGCTTCGGTCAGGATGGGCCCTATCGGGAGAGAGCCTCCTTCGACATCATCCTTCAGGCCCTGGGCGGGTTTATGGGCATCACGGGAGAGGAGGGGAGGCCTCCGATCAGGAATGGAGTGGCCACTGCCGATCTGGGAGCAGGGCTTCACGCAGTCATCGCCATCCTCGCCGCTCTCCTGAGGAGGACCAGAACTGGGGAGGGGGAATACATCGACGTCTCCATTCTGGATGGTCAGGTATACTGGCTCACCTACATGGCTCAGCACTACTTCCTAACGGGCGAGTCTCCAATCAGGATGGGGTCGAGACATCCCCAGATCATGCCCTATCAGGCCTTCCCTACCGCGGACGGTCACATCGTGGTTGCCGCCGCCAGCGAGAAGTTCTGGAAGGGGCTCTGCGAGGCCATAGGCAGGGAGGATCTCATAGACATGGAGGACTTTCGCACCAATGAGCATAGAGTGATCAACAGGGAAACCCTTGAGCCTATCCTCGATGATGTTTTCAGGAGCCGGAGGACCGAGGATTGGGTCGATGTACTCCAGTCGAGAGGCGTGCCGTGTGCGCCGGTGAAGAGGATCGGAGAGGTCCTCTCGGACCCGCAGGTTCTTCACAGGGAGATGGTGAGGGAGGTTCGCCATTCTAGTGTCGGTCCGATTAAGCAGCTCGCCCCGCCCTTCAGGTTTGCCTCCGGGAGGTTTGAGATGGAAGCCCCACCTCCCTTGAAGGGAGAACACGCAAACACGATACTGTTGGAGGCTGGATACGATCAAAACAGAATCGAGGAGCTCTCACGGTCCAAGGTCATCCTTTAGCCCACGTCAGATAAGTTCTCACCCTCAGACATAAACTATTTACAGCGCACGGGTGGTAAATGAATGGGCGGCATTATCGCCAAGCCTCGAGGGGAGGCGAGCTTGAGATTGATGTATGGGCTTCGAGGGAAGGTTTCGTGATATCAGCGATCATTCTGGCAGCGGGGACATCGTCAAGGATGGGACGGCCCAAGCCTCTTCTTCGACTAGAAGGTCGACCTCTCCTCGAGCACGCTCTTGACCTGGTGCGAGGTTCGGGCATCGAACAGGTCATCGTCGTCCTCGGTTATGAAGCGGAGAGAATGCGCAACGAGATCGAGTTGGCCGACGCTACTGTCGTCGTCAATCCGAACTTCACTGCGGGCATGAGCACTTCGATTCAGACGGGACTTCGGGCCCTTGATCCGAGGTCGGACGCCTTTCTAGTTGTCCTCGTAGACCAGCCTTTCGTATCGCCTACCACCCTAGAGGCTCTCATCGACTCACGGCGCAGATCGGAGGCGAAGATCCTATTGCCCACATATCGCGGGGTGAGGGGCAACCCAGTTCTCCTGGATAGCTCCCTCTCCGACGCCATCTACACAATCAAGGGAGACCAAGGCTACAGTAGCATCTTTGATGACCACAAGGACGTCATCTTGGAGGTTCCTGTGGACGACCCGGGCATACTTCTCGATCTAGACACAGAAGAGCAGCTCCAGAGGGTTCTGAGGGCGATGGAACGAGAGGAGCCACTGGCATCCGTGGTGGCCGAGATAACGTCAACGGCTGATCATCTCCTTGTCCAGGGGAGGGGATACTGCTCCGATACCGCCCCGGGGAAGCGTGTCGGTGTTCTCGGCCTCGCCGAGGGGCTCTGCTCTCAGAACGGCCCCTTCGTCCATTCTTCGGGGGAGGTGAGCGAGCTCGGTTTTGTCAGGGTCCTCGGGCAGATGGTCGAGGGGCGGAGGCCATTCTCTGTGGCTACGGTTGTACGCATCGCCGGTTCTTCCCTGGGAAAGCCCGGGTTCAAGATGATCATAAATAGTGAAGACCAGATTGTCTACGGAACACTGGGGGGAGCTTGTCCTGAGGGCCCCATCGTCGAAGTGGCCCATGAGGTCATGGAGACTGCGGAACCCCGCCTCATAAAGGTCTTCCTAGACGATGTGAAGTCGGCCGTCGAAGCGACGGTCACAAGCCGAGACAGGGACGAGATTCACGTGGAGACGAACTGCGGCGGTGTTATGGAGATCTACGTGGAACCTTACCTACCGCAAGAGCGGCTCATAATCGTGGGAGCGGGCGGCAGAGACCCGGTGGAGGACTCCCTTGTCCACCTTGGCAAGCTGATGGGCTTTGAGGTGTTAGTCATCGACCACAAGCCAGTCCTCTCGAACCGGCCCGATGTCCTCATCGATGATGTGGACTTCGACCTGAGTCGGCTTCAGTTCAGTGATAGGGACTCAGTGGTCCTCCTCACCAGGGGAGAACGGGATGTGGGATACCTGGCCGCCATCTCCAAGGCAAAGGTGAGGTATGTGGGTCTCATGGCCAGTCGTCATCGGATATCAGAGGATTTGAAGGGGCTGCAGAAAAAAGGGGTCAGTGAGGCTTTCCTCAAAGCCCTTCACGCGCCCATCGGCTTGGATATTGGCGCGGAGTCCCCAAGCGAATTGGCCCTGAGCATCATGGCGGAGATCGTGGCGATCAGACACGGTCGTCAGCTTCCTCGGAAAGGAGAAGGCGCCTAGGCATCAACAGCCACCAACGGAGAGGTTTTTGTTACTCCCTCGGCACCGAGGACTGGCATCGCAGCCCTAGCTGATGAGTGTTCCCCTTCTCTACTGCTGGCTCCTCTCTGTTCTGACTCGTTGATCCCCTCTCTCCTGGGGTCGAGGGTGGGATCCTCTGGACCCGACCGAGGAGACATGTGAAGGTGACCACGCCGAAAGCCCGTAGCGCCACCACGAAGGTTGCCGTGGCCATGGGTTTCATGCGAGTTATGACCATCATAGGCATTGCAGCTGTCCGATTCGAGAAAGATACTAGAGAAAACCGCCTTGCTCGAGTGCCTTGTCGGAATGCGATTCAGAGAGAGCTTCAGTCCTCCTCTTCCGCTTTGTGACCCTCGAGTACGACGTTTTTCACTCTGGCCGGATGACCTTTCTCGTCCTCAATATACGTGAGGTAACCCGACCCTACGTTGAGATGGACCACACTGACGCCCTTTCTCACGTCCACCATGGTCTTCTCACTCTTTCGCTTCATTGGACGACCTTCGTTACCTGTCCCCAGCATATATAAAGGGTCGACGGTAAAAATCAGTCTTGAAAAGCAAGGCGAACGCAGGTCGTCTGGCCCTCATTCCACGATCTGCCCAGAACGTTGAGGAAAGCGGAGATGGCGCCTCGTGATCTGATACAAAGAGTTTCACGGACAGTGAAACGCAAGCTATTTATAGTAGGGATAACAGATAATATACTGGAGAGGGGAGGTGAGGAAGAGCCAATGGTCCTTACAGTAGAAAAGCTCCAGGAAGCCCTGGAGAACACGTTGAACCTCGAGACGGAGGAGGCCAGAGAAGGCTCTCTGAAAGTTCTCAGCTACTTCGGCTATGCCACCGTCATCATAGATAACGCCATCGATCAGGAGGACAGGAAATTCTTCTACGAGCTCCACGATGCGGGCCTGTTGAACACCTTCTGGGAGACCATCGTTCTACCTACCGGTAGGGCTTGGCGAAGCTTCTATTGGGAGCTTGACGAAGAGTCGGTGAAGAGGTCGCTCAGGAGGAGGGAGCATCCAAGGGAGGAGGCGGTATATGAATCCCTGCCTGACGAGATATGGGCTCGGGCCGGGGCCTAGGTTTCTGCCGCTGTTCCCATGGTCACCCTGACCATAACTTCTAGCTAGAGTCTACCGAGTCTCCGACCTACTGGGCGTGTTCCAAGAGCTACGCCAATGCTCCATCGTCCGCGAAAGGTTATATATGCCAAAATGCTAGCCAAAAATCTGCTCAGCTTGGGCGTTGCACACGAGTGTGCATTGAATGCAAGGTGAACGGAGGAAATCTGATGGATGTCGAGTCAAGACACAGGGCAGCGGTGTTATTCAGTATCCTGGTCCTGCTCATAGGGGGCCTAGGATTGTTGTCCGCGGGGCTGTCTGCCGCACAGCCCAAGAGTATTCAGGGTGTGGTTACTGAAGAAGGAGACCCAACTAACTTCCTCATTGGAGTCGAGGTCACCCTGCTTGATGCCCGCGGTCAGAAGGACCCCGTAGTGGTCTTCACAGTCGGGGGCGGTACCTACACTTTCACGCCTGAGTCCGGTTTCTACCACATCACGGTAAGCAAGGCCGGCTTCTTTGACAACAGAACCACGGTGTTCCGCTTCGATAACGCGATGAGCCTGTTCAAGGACATTCAGATGGAGGGGATGCCCACGGCTGTCCACACGCTGACTGTTCACGTGGAGGATGATACAGGAAGCAACCTGACCGGTGCTAGCGTCGAAATCTTCAGCGATAGCCAGTCTATATCTCAGAACACTACTGACGGGATGGGGAATGCCACTTTCACGATGGCCCTCTGGACCGGTGCCTTTGAGGTTAGGGTGGAGAAAATGGGGTACGAGATGAATGTGACCACAATCGTGGTAACGGCAGATACCGTACTCGCAGTCACCCTCAATCCTGGGATAAAGCTGGTGGGCTGGGCCCGGGAGCCTGATGGCTCTTTCGTGGAAGGGGGTCTATTAGCCTACCTCTACAACAACGACACACCCACAGAGGCGGCCAAGAGGCTCATAATGGCGAACATCTCAGGGAGCTCCTATACCTTCTACGCCTATCCGGGGAACTTCACCCTCATCGTCGACGCCAGCGAGAAGGCGGCGAACATCACGTCTATCCTGGTCTTCCAGGGCATGTCGCCACAGGACAAGCTGATAGATCGAGTCCTGGATGTCTCGCCCGATGAGAGGATCGATACGGATATTCAGTACGTCCAGGGAGACTGGAACAATGTCACCCTCTGGCGAAATGTGACTCTTAACAGGGACAGTGGTATTCCTGGCCTCCCCTTCAGCTTCCTACGAGACCTGAGACTGCAGATTGACGTAGCCTTGGGGAACGGAGACGGTGAGCTGAGCGATACAGAGATCGGTTCCTTCCAGGATTGGGTCTTGGAGAGCGGCCCCAAGCACGTGGATACTGTGGGTTTCCTTACGACCAATGGTGAGGACTATCTCTCGGATCTGACGAACGGTGCGACCGATTACGGGGTGGCAGTGAATATGACAGGAGAGCGGCCGACGATAGCGACCTGGACAAACTACACCGTGGTCGGCGACTTCATCCCTGGGGACCGGGAGAAGTACTACATCAACATCACGGCGGGACATGACACCCTCGACACCGTCCTCATCAACTCCACCTACTCCATCCACATTGTGGATGGCTACGAGAGGGTGAGTGTGGAAGTCACCGGCAGCGTCAACGTGACAGGCTACACCACCGTTGTCCTAGACCCCGCCGTGGCGCCTGACGACTTCACGGTGCGGATAGTGGCAGAGCGCTCCCTCAACGGGACAGTGCGGATGCGCGTGATCGGGCCTCCTGACAGGCTCACAGAACTGAATGTCAGCGCGGAGAACTACACGGCACTGGTGCCCACGGATGTCAACGTAACATTCAGCGCGGAGGAATCGACGGACCCCAACAGCCCCGATGGGAGGGTGAGCCCCGACTCCAACTTCACCTGGACTTTCGTCAACGACTCCATACCCGAGCCCATCATCGTCTACGGCATCGAGCCCGAGGCCATGTTCACGGTCATGGGCACCTACTCAGGCAACCTCACCATTGGTGAGACGGGTGGGAATGTAACCTACGGAAGCCTCACCCTTCTCGTGGACGGTCTACTGCCCACCGCCACGATCGAGAACAACGTCACCGGCCTCGGCACACCTGCCAACAGCATGGAGATCGAAATCAAGGAAGACGTCGAGGTGCGGTTCTTTGGAGGCAACTCCACTGATATGGTCCACGATGGGCTGGCGGGGGAGATAAGGGAGTGGCGTTGGGACCTGGAAGGCGACGGGGAGGTAGACGCCACAGGCAAGACCGTGGTATGGTCATTCCAGGAGCCGGGAAACTTCACCATCAATCTCACGGTGGTGGACCAAGCGGGACACGAGAGTGCCAATGCCACGATGTGGGTGATAGCGGAGGACATCACGCCCCCCGCGGTCGAGTTCGAGATCCTTGACGAGGAGTTCGAAGAGGCGATCAGCATTGTGGAGAATAGCACGTACTACTTCGACGCGTCCGGAACGACAGACAACCTTGACACTATCAGTGATATGACCTTCGACTGGGCCTTCGGCGACGGGAGCACGGCCACGGGGTCCAACGTCACTCATGTGTATGCTGATTACGGCAACTATGAGGTGACCCTCAACGCCACTGATACGGCGGGAAACCTCGGTAATGCCACGAGACAGATTGTGGTGCAGGTGGAGGCGACCTCCAGGCCGGACCTGGAGATAGAGACCAACAGCCTGAGCATAGAGCCCCGGAACCCGGAGGAGTCCACGCTCTTCGGCCAGACGCTGGTGACGATCCGGTTCAACGTCACCAACAAGGAGGACAGAGCCGCAGCGGAGAACGTCCAGGTGACCTTCTGGGCATTCAGATTCGGGGAGTCACCCGGCGAGCCCATTCTCACAGACCCCACCTTCCTCACCGAGGATGGTGGGCTTGCGGATAACACACTCGATCCTGGCGAGAAGAAGACGGTGGAGTTCACATGGACGACGCCGGCTCAGGGCAACTACACCCTCAGGGTCAACGTGACGGACCCCGAAGAGCCGGACCTCTTCATCGGCCCGAATAACAGCGCGCAGACACAGATCGACGTCAGGCAGGCGGGCTGGAAGACTCCTCTGACCATTGCCGCCATCGTCGGAGTCATCGCGGGAATTCCTACGGCCATCTACCTTCGAAGGCGGTTTAGGGGCAGGCTGAAGGAGCGAATAACGAAGAGGTTAACGAAGAAGTAGCCTACATCTCCTCCAGGGCCTTGATACCGAGGCACTTGAGGGCGTTCCCCAAGACGAATCTGAAGGCCTCCACCACGGCAAGACGGACCCTCCGCAACGCCTCCTCCGACCTAAGCACTGGGCAGTCCCTGTAGAACAGGTTGAAGGTCTTCGCCAGCTCGTAGGCGAAATTGGCCATCTGATGCGGACGCCTCGTTGCTGCGGACTCCTTCACCACACTGGGGAAGCGGGCCATGAGCTTCAAGAGGGACCTCTCCTGTGGGTTCTCCAAGAGGCGGGGGTCCCAACTATCGATAGCCTCCGATTTCCTCAGGATGCCACACGCTCGGGCGTAGGAGTACTGGAGAAAGGGCGCCGTCTGACCCTCAAGGCTGAGGGCCTCTTCCCAGCGGAAGAGGATCTTCTTCTCTGGTTGCACCTTCACGATATTGTACCGGATGGCTCCGATGCCCACCGCCTCGGCTATCGTTCGCATCTCCTCCTCCGAGAGGTCCTCCCGACGCTCCCTGACCTCCCGGTAAGCCCGAGCGTTCGCCTCGTCCATCAGGTCGTCCAAGTTGATGACCCTCCCTCCCCGGGTGGAGAGGCGGCCCTCGGGGAGGCCTACGTGAGCGTAGAAAACCGATTCCACCTCCCTCTCCACCTTCATAAGCTTGAGGGCTATGGAAAGCTGTCGAAACTCCAATCTGTGGTCCTCGCCCAAGACGTTGATCGCTTCATCGCTTCGTCGAAATTTGTCCAGATGGTATGCTAGGTCTCGAGTTGTGTAGAGAGTGGTCCCGTCCTTCCGGGTGATGAACCATCGCGTGTTCCTGCCCGTGATGCCGTAGGGCTCCATGTCCACGTAGAGAGCCCCTTCTTCTTCCTGACAGCGGCCACCCTCCCTCAGCCGTTTCACCACCTCCCTCGCGCTACCATCTGTAATGGTCTGGTCCTCCCAGAAGAGGTTGTCAAAATTCACGTTCAGCTTGGAGAGGGTATCCAGAATCCCCCGCATCATCCTCTCGCAGACCCCTCGAACCCTTCTCCTGAGTTCCTCGTCTCCCTCTTCGAAGCGACGGACTATCTGCCCCACCTCTTCCGCCACCTTAGGATCCTCCATCATCTTGGAGGCCTTCCTGTAGTACCTCACGAGCTTGTAGTCCTCTTTCTCTCGCTCCACCGGTTCTAGCTCCTCCTCCGGCAGGTTCTCATATCCCCACACCAGGGTCAGGACCTGCTTTCCCACGTCGTTTACTAGGAACTCTCTGGTCACTTCGAGGCCAGACCACTCTAGCAAGCGGTACAGGGTGTCCCCTATGATGGAGTTCCTCGCCCTCCCCACGTGAATCGGTCCCGTCGGGTTGACGCTGCTGTGCTCCACTATGACCCTCCTTCCCGTGGGCGTCGCCTTACCATATCCATTCGCTTCGTCGAGGATCGAGCTCAGGGTCCGCTCCCCCAAGGTGGGATAGTTCAGAAAACTGTTCACATATCCACTCCTGGCCTCGTGACGAGCCACATATAGGCGCGGAGGCATGGCGGCCACCATCTCCTCCGCCACCTCTTGGGGTGGCTTCCCTACCTCTTTGGAGTAGGTGTGGGCAGGAAAACCCACATCCCCGAACTCCTCGGGAATCAGTTGAAGTGGGATATCTAGATGCGGGTAGCCGAGGGCCTCCTCCGCCTCCCTCCTCAGATTCGCCAGCTCGGTCAGGACGTCCTGCCACGGGTCGACTCCCATCAGCTCACCCTGTACCTCAAGATGCCTCCGAGGCCGGCGAAGGCTCTCCAGAAGAGCTTTCCCTCCTCGGAGTCCTCCGATATGAGCTCCACCTTGGTTCCCAGCCTCTCGGCCTTATCGTGCAGATCCTCCACCAAATCCACCTTCTCATCCATGGAGAGGTCTGCTCCGCACTTCGGACACTGCCCAGGATTGACAGACTCCGCAGTCACCACCCCCTGATATCCGCAGACGGGGCAGCTGACACCCATCCTCACCTTCCTGATGGCCTCCGATATCAGCAGCGTGTCGACGGCGCCCAGCTCCAGCGCCCTCCGAATCTCCGCCTCCCCGTAGACAGCCAGCCCCTCATCCGGCCTCTTCACCTCTTCCAGGAAAGCCTGCATGAGCCTCTTCTCCCGCATCAGGTCGAGGTCCGCTAGGGTCTTCCGTGCCTTCTCCACCAACTCCCTTAGTCCCGACTCGTCCGCATACCCCAGGTCGAAGGTGTCGATGACCTTCCTCTTCAGCTCATGGTGGATGTAGTCCTTCTCCAGGAAGAAGTCCTTCGTGTAGCCTGGGCCACCGAGGAGGATGCCCTTGAGCTCCCTCATATCCAGGAGGGCCTCCGTCATCAGGTTTCCCACCTTTACAAAGAACACGTGGGCTGCCTGCTCGATGAGCCTCTCGAATCGGCGAGCTGACTGACCTCCCTTGCTGTGTTTGCTGGGAACCAGGCTCTGGACGTTCTTGATGACCTCAATCCTCTTCCCTCTCAGCAGTCCCAGGGTGGCCTCGGAGCGGTCGATGACCATCAGGCCGTAGAGCTCTTTCTCCCGGAGCATCTCGCGAAGGGGTTCGGTGTGGAACCTTGAGTCACACCTGTAGAGGAAGGTGGTCACGGATTCCGGAGGCTCCACGACGTGCGATGCTGTCTCCGTCTGATCTGCGCCGGCCTCCGTTTCACCCACGAAGAAGACTAGGCCGTTCTCCGGCACTACCCGATAGGACTTGAGGCGGCCGAGGATCGACTCGATGGCCGAGGTGACGTTCTTGCGCGTGGTCTTGCTCTTGATGTTACTGGATTGGCTCAGCTCCTTCTTGAGATAAGAGGTGACGTCGGAGATCCGTCTGTTCGGGGGTACGTAGAGAGAGACCAGCTCGGTACCCCTGCCTTCGGCTGACTCGATCTCCTCCAGCTTCCTCTTGAACAGGTATCGCTCCCTGGGCTGATTCATGACTCACCGTATCCTTTTAAGCTCTCAACTCACTAGCGCCTAAAGAGTGTTCCTATGCCCAAGGACAGGATAGTCGTTTCCCTGGGCGGTTCCGTGCTTGTGCCCGGTGAAGACGACTCGGAGTACATAAGGAACCTGGCCAGGCTTCTCATCCGACTCTCAGACATGTATGCGCTCTTCGTGGTGACGGGGGGCGGTCGCCCGGCCCGCTACTACATTGAGGTGGGCCGAGATCTGGGCATGGACGAGAGAGCCCTGGACGCAATGGGCATTATCCTTACAAGGTTGAACGCCCGACTGCTCATCCAGGCCCTCGGTCCCAAGGCTTCCCCAGAGCCACCGGAGGATTATGAGGAGGCCAGGGAGGTGGGGGAGGAGTACGATATCGTGGTGATGGGGGGGCAGCGAGTCTCCATAACCACGGACGGGGTAGCGGCTGAACTGGCGGAAGCGGTGGAGGCCACGCGCCTCATAAACGCCACCAGTGTGGACGGAGTATACACAGCGGACCCAAACATAGAACCAACGGCCTCACGGTTCGACAAGTTGAGCTATGAGGATCTGATACGCATCGCTGGGAGACCCACGGGGCTGGCAGGGCCCTCCATAGTCATCGACCCCCACGCGGCCCAGGTGATAAAGCGGGCCCGGATCTCCGTGTACGTGGTGCAGGGGAGAGATCTGAAGTCGGTAGAGGGGGCCATCATCGGCGGGGACTTCGTAGGTACGGTCATCGGAGAGGATGGATCACGATGAGGGTTTTCATAGCCGTCGACTTCGAGCCTAGCGACGTGCTTCTGGGGCTTCTCGGGGCCCTGAACTCCTCCAGGGCCCGTCTGCGGGTGGTGGGAGCGGAGAACCTCCACATCACCCTCAGGTTCCTGGGGAGCGTGGAGGAGAGCCTGGTTCCCTCCATAGTGGATGTCATGAGGCGTTCGGCGAAGGGCATCCGCCCCTCTCTCCTCACTCTCATCGGGACAGGAGCCTTTCCAAGCCTTCGGGCTCCGCGAGTCCTGTGGGTTGGCGTCAAAGGGGGGGACGCGCTGGTGACCCTGGCCCGCGGACTGGAGGAGGGCTTGCAGGAGCTGGGTTTTCCGCGCGAGCGTAGGAGGTTCTCCCCGCACCTCACTGTGGCCAGGGTCAAGGGACCCCAGGGCCGGGACAGAATCGCCCGTGTCATGGAGGAGTACAGGGACGAGAGTTTCGGAGAGCAGAGGGTGGAGGATATTCGTCTCAAGAGAAGCGAGCTCACGCCTTCGGGACCTATCTACGACGAAGTGGCCAAGGTGGCTCTGGAGTAGCTACTTCTTATCTGCGAAGAGCAGGAGAGTGTCCCACTCGACCTCGTGGATCAGCCCCTTTCGGCGGAGGAATTGACTCAGGGCCTCGGTGACCTGAGGGACCTCCACTCCTTCCCCCCTCCCGTAGACGTAGAACTCCAACCTCTCGCTGATGGGGAATATTAGACGCATGGTGCCCTCGCGGTTGAACCCCTCGGGCTTCCTTCCCTTTCTCAGGTCGCGCAGGTTCTCCTCCAGAATTATCTCCAGAAACTCCTGGTCATCCCGCGTCTGACCCGATTCCTCCAAGAAGAGTGTCAAGATCTCCCTGAAGATTGGCTCCAGCTCCTCATATCGGACCTTCTCGTCGAAGATGATATGGCCACTCCTCGCTCTCATCCCCATCCCAATCGAAGCCCCTATTAATAAGGTGGTGAGGGTTCCCCTACGAGACGGCTGGGCGGGAAGCAGTGGAAGAGGGCCTACATCAGAAAGACGCTTAAGGTCGCTCCCTCTAAGGTTGGTTCGTGATAAGCGTCTTGGTGATTGCGGGTAGCGACTCCGGCGGAGGAGCGGGCATCCAAGCAGACCTGAAGTCCCTGGCCTCCATAGGCGTCCACGGATGCACTGCCATCACCTGCATCACTGCCCAGAACACGAGGGCTGTGATCTCCACCCACCCTCTGTCCGTGGTGGCTCTGAGGGATCAGATACGAGCCATCCTGGACGACATCCAGGTCATGGCCGTGAAGACCGGTATGCTCTACTCCAAGGAGATCGTGGAAGCGGTCTCTCTCGAGCTGAGGGACATCGGATGCCCCATCGTGGTTGACCCTGTAATGATTGCCACCGCTGGGTCATCCCTCCATGTATCAGGCTTCGTAAAGGCCCTCGTGAAGCACCTGCTGCCCCTGACCACTGTGGTAACACCCAACCTGGACGAGGCGAAGGCCCTCACGGGCATCGCCATCGGGAGTGTGGAGGACATGAGGAGGGTAGGGGAGGCCTTGAGAGAGCAAGGTCCGCAGGCTGTGCTCGTGAAGGGAGGGCACCTGAAGGGGGAGCTGGTGGATGTCCTGTTCGACGGCGAGGATTTTCACACTTTCGCAGGATACAGATACCCCCAGGAGCTACACGGCAGTGGCTGCGCCTACGCCTCCGCCATCGCGGGTTATCTGGCAAAGGGCCTGGAGGTCGTGGAGAGCGTTGCTAGGGCGCGGAAGAGGATAGCGATTGGCTTCGACACCTCCTACACTGTGGGGAAGGGCTTTGGGATCATAAACTCAGCCTACGTGGAGGATCGGTGGCAGGTGTGGCAGGCCCTTCGGGAAGCGGTGAAGGAGCTGCTTACCTTCCTACCTCCGGATCTGGTCCCGGAGGTGGGTATCAACATCGGCTTCGCCCTTCCCGGTGCCGATGGATACAGGGATGTCTGCGCACTCGAGGGGAGGGTGGTCCGAGTAGGCAGCGAAGTCGTTGCCGTGGGGCCGCCTGCCTTCGGTGCCTCGAAGCACGTAGCTCGTATCATCCTCGCGGCCAAGAAGTTCGACCCCGCCATCAGAAGTGCCATGAACGTAAGATATACGGCGGATTTCCTCGAGAAGTGCGGGGCCGGAGGCCTCACCCTCGGCAGCTTTGACCGGGCTGAGGAGCCCGAGGGGGTGTCGACCATGGAGTGGGGGACGCAGCAGGCCATTCGGTCATTGGGTAGGGTACCCGACGCCATCTACGACATCGGCGGCCCCGAGAAGCTCCCCATGGTCAGGATCCTGGGCACGACCCCCCGGGAGGTCTTAGGAAAGCTTCGCCGGGTGGTGGTTTCGCCTTGAGAATAGCGATCTTCACAGACACCTACCTACCGACGATCGACGGTGTCGTGAACTCCATCCGTAATACCAGGAGCACACTACAGGCGATGGGGCACGAGGTCCTGATTATCGCCCCGGGAGACAAGAACGACACTGACGGAGCAGGGGGGCGCACCCTATACTGCAGATCCACCGTACTGAGGAGGTACCCCGGGTACAGGCTAGCCATCTATCCCAGCAGGAGGGAGCAGGCGTTCCTCCGAGACTGCGATGCGGACCTGATCCACTCCCACGGGATCGCCTTCATGGGCCTCAAGGGATTGTGGGCCGCTCGGGAGCTAGACTTGCCCATGGCCCTCACCTTCCACACGATGATACAAGACGCCATCCCCCACTACACCTCCCTCAGAGCGGGGTCCCAGATGCTCGAAAGGCTGCTGTCTATCTACCTCAGGAGTTTCCTGCACCGCTGCGGAGCGGTGGTGGCCCCCACAGACGCAGTGCTGAAGGAGCTCTGGAGGCTGGCGCCGCGAATGAGGAGGGGACTGGTAATCCCCAATGGTGTCGACGTGAACCGATTCCACACCGGCCTGGATGGCGCCCCGATCCGTGAGAGATATGACCTGGAGGATGCTGAGGTGATCCTGCACGTGGGCAGGGTGGCGCCTGAGAAGGATATCGCCTTCCTGCTGGAGACCTTTCCGAGCCTCTTGAGAAGACGGCCGAACTCAACGCTGCTGGTGGTAGGAGAGGGTCCCGCCCTTGAGCGGTATCGAAAAGAGACGCAGAGGAAGGGGCTTGCCAACCGAATCATCTTCACAGGTTTTGTCCCAGACGAGGAACTGCCACTGCATTATGCCGCCTGCGACGTCATCGCGACCGCTTCGAGGTTCGAGACACAGGGCTTGGCGGTCCTAGAGGGAATGGCCTGTGGAAAGCCGGTGGCAGTCGTGAACTACCGGGCATTTCCCGAGTACATCGAAGATGGGGTTAACGGTTTCCTATTCGCACCCGGGAGCTCGGAAGGATGCTGCGATGCCATTGTGAAGGCACTGAAGGCTGGGGATGAGCTTCAGGAGAAGGCAAGGGAAACGGCGGAAAGGTTCTCCCTCGAGCGCTGCGCACGAGGGCTACTGGCCCTCTACGAGGAGATGCTGGTGTGACCTAGAACCGGACTATGGTCAACAGCGTCACCCGGAAGAAGAGGGTCGTTCCCACCACCTCACGATTGTAGTCGACGGTGTATTTACCCGATTCTAGATTGACATCCACGACCCTGAAGGACCCTCTGCTGTCTTCCCCCTTGACTCTGTCGATATCGCCTATGCCCAGGAGATGTCGTATCACCACGACACCCAAGCCATCACTGGCCGAACTATCCACCTCGATCACCCTCGCCTGCCATGTCTCGTAGGGCCTGATGATCAGCCCCTGCTCGGGCAGGTTCATGATGGTGACGAAGTCGTCGGAGAGGCTGATGATGGTGACGTTCCACTTCCAGAACGGGTCTTTCAAGGTCAGCCCCTCCTCAGGGGGCCTCCCAAAGCGCGCCTGGAAATCCGACACGATGAGGTCCTCTAGCAGCGGCATGTCTACGACGAGAGGCCTGACCTCGATCAGTGATGGGTCTGGGCTTCCGTATCCCTTCTCAGGTGGGACCTCGATGACCCTCATCTCCTCCTCCCTCATACCCAATACCCCCTCCGCGAATCCCCTGATGACTGAGCCCCCCGATTCAGTAATGTCGAACTCCAGAGGGCGGTAGGAGTCCCTCAGCTCGAAGGAGAGGGCCTTGGGGTAAGAAGCGTCGTTCTTTGCGACCTCTTCCATGGAGGTGTCGAAGACCAGCCCATCTTCAAAGTAAGCGATGTAGTCCACCTTCACCGAGTCGCCCTGTTGAACGGTATTCGAGGGGGCTAGTCCTCTCGGTGGAAGGGTGGCAAAGATGTAGCCTATGAAAAGAGCGGAGACCACGACGATGGCCACCACCACCTGGAAGAGGCTTATCCTAGGGGGCCAGCCTCCCTTCTCAGACATCCAACAGCGACTACTAGCGAGATTCGGATAAAGGTTGTGGTTTCCGGACAGACGCCCCTCACACCCTCCTCGACCATCCTGAAGGGGAGGGCGACTCCTCATTACACGCGACAATCCCGCCACATGGCGTTGCCGGGCGAAACTCATTCTTTAAGAACGCATGGGGCGGTACTGAGGCATGAAGAGGCGGGTCCTCTCCTGTCCCCAGTGTGGCTCAATCAACCTACATGTCGAAGCGGGGATGTTGATTGGGCAGGTTTACCACTGCAAGAGCTGCGATTACGTGGGCTCCCTGGTCGTCCAGAAGGAAGTGGAGATTGAGGAGGGCTAGGCGAACATCGCTCCCGATTCCCGACCGCTATCCAGAGACTCCTCGATGACCTTCTCCCGGCCCCTCAGGAAGTCCTCATACATAACGTAGTCACGATTCTCCCTGATGGCGAACATCCCCGCCTCGGTACAGATTGCCTTGATGTCGGCCCCGGTAGAGCCCTCCATCTTGGAGGTCAGGGCATCGTAGTCCACCTCTCCCTGGATGTTGATCTCGCGGGTGTGTATCTCGAAGATCTCTATCCTTGCCTTATGGTCAGGCAGAGGAATGTCGATGATCCTGTCGAAGCGGCCAGGCCTAAGGAGAGCGGCGTCCAGGATATCTGGCCTGTTCGTGGCTCCAATGATCCTCACGTTGGATAGGGGCTCGAAGCCATCCATCTCCGCGAGCAGCTGCATCAGTGTCCTCTGGACCTCCCGGTCCCCGCTGGTGGCCATTTCAAGCCTCTTCGCCCCGATGGCGTCCATCTCATCAATGAATACGATGGAAGGGGCCCTCTCCTCCCCCAGCTCGAAGAGCTCCCTAACCAAGCGGGCTCCCTCGCCGATGTACTTCTGGACGAGTTCTGATCCGACGAGGCGTATGAAGGTGGCCTTCGTCCTGTTGGAGACCGCCTTCGCCAAGAGGGTCTTACCCGTCCCCGGTGGTCCCACCAGCAAGACACCCCTCGGTGGCTCGATGCCCACCTTCTTGAACAGCTCCGGTTTCAGTAGGGGGTCCTCCACGGCCTCCCGCACCTCCCTGATGACGTCTTCGAGGCCCCCGACGTCGTCATAGGTCACGGTGGGTCTCTCTATCACTTCAGCCCCCAGCACCAGGGGGTCGTAGGACTGAGGAAGGACTCCCATAACAGCCAATGTCTGCTTGTTGAGGGCAACCCTGGCGCCCACAATCAGGCTGTCAGGGTCCACGTAGTCGGCCGCGTGCACAATGAAATCGGGACCGGTGGAACTCTTGACTATGACCCTTCCATCTGTCAGGACGTCACGGACGTCGCCGATGATGAGGGGAGGGGTCTTCAGACGATCCAGTTCGGCCCGCAGCCTCTTCGCCTCCCTACGGAGCTTTCCTAACTCATCTTCAACGAACCTCTTCTCCCCCGCCATGTGCTTGGAGGTCTCGAGGAGCTTCTCATTCCGGTTCTCCAGGTGGACTATTCTCTCCGACAGCTTGACGAAAAACTCCTCTCCCTCATCATCGTTCAAAATCGGCACCTCCTGGATGCTTCATCTAACCCCACATACTTTGGAACGGATATTTATGAATTGCTCCACTGACATCAGAATCGATATCGGGTCTTACTCCTGGGTAACGCTGGAGGTCAAGGACGTGGGGGAGAATCCCTGGCTATGATGATAGGCCACCGCGTCCTTTTGCAGAACACGCTCCTTCACCTCGCCTCCCATCTGGAGCCCGCCAATCCGTCAAGTACAAAAGGGGCGTTGGAGCTTACCCCATAGGAGCAGACCCGGAGGGATGAACTCGTCTCGCTGCGAGATGTGTGGATCGGAGGCGCCCCGCCTGATGTCTGTGACCGTAGAGGGCTCCATGCTGATGCTTTGCGATCGATGTGCAAAGCTAGGAGTGGAGGTGAGGCGCCCAGCGACCAGGAGAATCGCCAGGCCATCGTCCCGTCCCGCTGCTCGTCACGTGTTGGAGAGCGAATATGATCTGGCCTCGGATTTTCACAAGAGGATACGGAGAGCAAGGGAGTCCCTGGGCTGGAAAAGGGATGAGCTCGCCAAGAAGTTAAACGAGAAACTGAGCATCGTCGAGAAACTGGAGAAAGGGAAGATCAGGCCCGACGATCGGCTGGTCTCAAGACTGGAGAGGACTTTGCACGTGGGGCTCAAGGAGAAGATCGAGG
>JAJISG010000210.1 GCA_022848835.1 Thermoplasmatota archaeon
AAACCAGGTTCACTGCCCCCGTACCGAGGGTCACGGGCTGACCCACGATGACGTTCTCGGCGACTCCGTCCAGGTAATCCACCTCCCCCGTCACCGCGGCCTTCAAGAGGTGGTGGGAGGTTATCTCAAAGGCTGCCCTCGCCAGGACGCTGGATTTTCGGCCTGAGATGCCGTGGCGGCCGATGGCCTTCACATCACCATCGTTGGTCATCATGTCGGCCACCAGCATGACATGCCTAATATCCACCGTAAGACCCTGCTCGCCCAGGGTATCCGAGGCCTCCTTGATGATGGCGTTCCTAGCTGCCTCGATACCGAGGACCTCGTGGATCTCCGTTACGTTGTTGGAGGAAGACCGCGTCGCGTCGACATAAGGCATCTGCAGGATGGCCGCCAGGTTAGACCCCTCTGTATAGACAACGTACTCGTCTCCCCTGCGACGGATGATGGCCCTCCGAATGCCATCGACGCCCTTGATCTTCTGACTCTTCACCAGCTCCAAGAGACGCTGTAGCCTCCTGTAGGATGGTTGGTCCGACTCCATCACATACGCCTTGACCATCTTCTCCTTTCCGTCCACTACCCTACTGACTGAGCTCTTTTTCAGCTTCTTGAGCGCCCTGTCCATATTCTTCGGTGTGACCCCTCTGCTCCTCATTCTGGCCTTGTTGGGGTAGACCACGATTCGGCTATTCAGGATATCTGTCTCGATCTCGGCAATGTCCTCTAGGAGAGTCATCTCAATTGCCGAGGCGAACTTGCGTACCTTCTTCAGGTCCATCTTCCCCGCCTTCAGGTTGACCTCCATGACGGGAGTGGAGGGTACGCGACGAGCATCGACAATCTCTATCAGCCGGGGGAGACCGAGGGTGACATTCATCTCCGCCACTCCGGCGTAATGGAACGTCCTCATGGTCATCTGGGTCCCGGGCTCCCCAATGGACTGGGCCGAGATGATACCACAGGACTCGTTGGCATCGATGATGTGAGACTCATACCGCTCGCGAACCGCCTTCACGACCTTCTCCAAGTCGTTTTTCTTCAGCCTCAGGGCTTTTGCCCGGATGGCGATCTTCCCCACAAGCGACGAGGGCATCTCCCCCCCGGTCTCCTTCAGGATCTTCAGGACCCTCCTCTCCCAGGGTGTGGGCGGGGGAATCTTGGAGGGTACTTCAGGAGGCCGCTTCCTCGCCTTCCTGGCAGGGGCTGTCTTTTTCACCGGTGCCTTCTTCTTCACTGGCTTCGGGGTCTTGACCTTCTTCTCCTCTACCTTTACACCCAGCTTCTTCAAGGTCGAGATGGCAACCTCCCTGGTCGTGTACTTCTCCAGCTCCTCCGGGGTCGCCTTCTTCAGGGAGCTCACAGTGTAACCCGCATCCGCCAGATCGGCGGCCACCCTCGCACCAACACGCCTTCTCTTGAGGGCATCGATGGTATCCTTTCTGGCCATCTACAAATTCCCCCCATCCTCGTCACCCAGGGCCTCGGCATCATCCGCAATCTCCACCAAGAAGTCTCTCTCCTGCGCCCCGTAGCCCGCCATCTCCCTCTTCGGGAGCTTCCCGGCTTTCACCGCCTCTGGTCCCAGCACCTCCATGAGGACGTCGTCGACATCCACGGCGTCCCCACCTACGCTCCGCATCGGGTTGATACCGTCCTCTCCAAATCGAAACTGAATGATAGTCCGGGACGTGTTTCTCACCGTCCCGTCCTGCATGACTTTGAGGTCCTCCAGGGCGTTTATGAGGCGTCTCTGCATGTAGCCTGATCGGGAGGTGCGCACGGCGGTGTCGACGAGACCCTCTCGGCCTCCCATGCTATGGAAGAAATACTCGGTGGGCCTCAGACCGCTCTTGTAGGAGGAGGTTACGAAGCCCTTCGCCTTCGCCCCCAGGTCCTCCGGAAGGAAGTGTGGAAGGGTCCTCTTCCAGTATCCCCGGGATAGTCTCTCGCCACGGACGGCCTGTTGCCCGATACAGCCCGCCATCTGGCTGAGATTGAGCATCGAACCTCGGGCCCCGCTTCGGGCCATGATGACGGCGCTGTTCTCTAGTCCCAAGTGCCTACCGGCAATCTGGCCCGCATCATCCCTGGCCCTCCCCAGTTTCTTCATCGCCTCCACCTCCAGGGTCTCCTCCAGAGACCTGCCCGGCATCTGTTCCAGCTCGCCAGCCTTGTATGCCTGCACGAGATTCGTGACCTCCGTCATGGCCCGATCCAGAACCTCGGCAATCTCCCTCTTCGCCTCCTCCGGGATGTCCTCATCGTCTATTCCGGTGGTGAAGCCCTTCAGCATGATGGTTCCCATGGCGAGACGAGTGGTCTCATCGATGAACTGTCTTGCCGCTTCGGAACCGCGGTCCCTGGCAATCTTCTCCACTATCTTCCCCTTGAAGGCTCCAATGGCCTTCTCGTCCACCACACCGGAGATGACCTTGCCGTTGACTATACTTACGGTGGACTCTTCCACATCCTCGCCAATGCTCCCGATGGAGGCCCTGAAAGTCAAGGTGAGGTCCTTCGGCAGTATGGTGCTGAAGAGCAATCTCCCACTCCAGTGGGGCTCCCCTTCCACCTTGATGTCGGGCTTCGGCAGAGGCCTGTCACCCAAGAGGGAGAGGAGGTAGGCCGTCTCCTCCCTGTTGAAACTAGATCCCCCGAACGTCATCAGGAAGGCGCCGGTGATGTGATCGTGGATGGCGCCAATGACCGGGCCCCCGAACCTGGGAGAGAGGATGTGCTCCTGCACCCTCATGAGGACCTTGGCTTCCGCCCGCGCCTCCTCGCTCTGCAGGACGTGGAGGTTCATCTCGTCGCCATCGAAGTCGGCGTTGTAGGGTGGACATACTGCTAGGTTCAATCGGAAGGTCTTGCCGTCCATGACCCGCACCTCGTGGGCCAGCATGCTCATCCTGTGGAGAGAGGGCTGCCGGTTGAAGAGGACGATGTCCCCATCCACCAGCTGCCTCTCAGCGATGTACCCTAGCTCCACCGCTTCGGATACCGTCTCCGCGTTCTTGTCGGTGACCCTGATTCGTCGCCCATCAGGCCTGATGACGTAGTTGACCCCGGGCATGTACTTGCCGTTCTCGCCTACGGGCTCAGGCCCTCGCTGGACCCAATCCTTTACGATGTCGAGGTTGTAGTCCTGAACGTGCACGGGAACGGTGAGCTCCCTGGCCGCCACGACCGGGAGGCCTACCTCGTTGATGCTAATGAGTGGATCGGGGGAGATGACCGTTCTGGCAGAGAAGTTGACCCTCTTGCCACTCAAGTTGGAACGGAAGCGACCCTCCTTGCCTTTGAGCCTCTGAACTAGTGTCCTGAGGGGCCTGCCGGATCGATGCCTGGCTGGCGGTATTCCACTTGTCTGGTTGTCGATGAAAGTGGTTATGTGATACTGCAGCAGCTCCCACAGATCCTCCACGATGAGCTGGGGTGCGCCGGCGTCCCTGTTCTCCCTCAACCTCTGGTTTATCCTCAGGACGTCCACGAGCTTGTGGGTCAGGTCGTCCTCTGACCTGTCGCCCGACTCCAAGGTGATGGAGGGTCGGACTGTGACTGGAGGCACCGGTAGGGCGGTGATTACCATCCACTCCGGCCTCGCGATGTCCGGGTTGATGCCCAAGGGCCTCAGGTCATCGTCGGGTATCCTCTCCAGTCTCTCTCTAACCTCCTTCGGGGTCAGCTTGTGACCGTCCTCTCGAAAGGCGGTGGGCTTGTCCAGAGTGACCTTCATCTGCTCGGCACTGCAGTGAGGGCATATCTGCCTCTTCGTGGCGGCTTTCGCCGTGAGCTTCATAAGCTGGATCGATCCTATGGCCTCATTCGCGGTGCTGAGGGCGCCAGCCCTCTTTGCCGCTTCAAGGAAGCTGGTGGCCTCTTCCTTCGTGAGCAGCAGACGGCCGCAGGATCTGCAGGTAGCCTGAAGCAGCGTCTTGAGCTCCTTGACGAATCCCACGTGAATCGCAGGCATGGCCAGATCGATGTGGCCGAAGTGCCCTGGACAGTCGTCCACCCTACCGCCGCAGGTCTTGCAACGCAGGCCAGGCTCGATCACCCCCAGGTGCAGGTCCATGAGGCCCATGTCGATGGGGAAGCCGTCGTCGTCGTAGGTGTCTGCAGTGATGATCTTCGTGGCGCTCATCCTACGAATCTCGTCGGGGCTCAACAGGGCGAACTTGATCGCCCTGACCCTCTTGGTAACACCCCTCATGGCCATCATCTTAGATCCTCCAGCTGAAGCCTCATGGCCACCCCTAGAGAGAGTAGCTCATCCACCAAGAGCTTGAACGCATAGGAGGTCTGGACGGGGTAGATGTTGGAGTTGTTCCCGCACACCGTGCACCGCAGGTTTCCCTTCCGGTCCTTTATGGCGAAATGTCCGCAGTCTGAGCTCCCGCAGACATAGAGGAGGATGCCGTCCGACTCGTCCAAAAGGCGGTCTTTGATCACCATCGCGGCTCCGTGGCCGATGAGGCAGTCCCTCTCCATCTCCCCGAATCGCAGGCCGCCCTGTCGAGAGCGACCCTCCGTCGGCTGTCGCGTCAGTATCTGCACCGGTCCACGGCTCCTGACATGAAGCTTGCCAGAAACCATGTGGTGGAGCTTCTGGTAGTAGATGACACCCACGAAGATCTCCGCAGGAATCATCCGTCCTGTCTTCCCGTCGAGCAGTACCTCCTTCCCATTGCTCTTGAAACCATTGGTCAGGAGGGCTCCCCGCAGCGCCTCCTCAGTCTCACCGCTGAAAGGCGTGCCGTCGGCCGTCCGCCCCTCGATTGCGGCCACCTTCCCGCCAATCATCTCCAGCACGTGGGCCACCGTCATCCTCGACGGTATGGCGTGGGGGTTGATCAGGAGGTCCGGTACGATACCGTCCTGGCTGAAGGGGAGGTCCTCCTGAGGTGCGATGAGACCGATTACGCCCTTCTGTCCGTGTCTCGAGGCGAACTTGTCTCCCAGCTCTGGGATCCTCAGGTCCCTCACTTTGACCTTCGCCAGCTTGCTGCCGTTCTCTGATTCCGTCAACATGACGCTGTCGACCCATCCCGATTCCCCATGCCTGACCGTTACGCTCGTTTCCCTCCTCTTCTGCGGCGTGAGGAAGTCCGTCTCCTCCTCAAGGAATCGGGGCGGGGAGATCTTCCCGATCAGCACGTCCCCCCCAGTTACCATCACTTCTGGGCTTATCAGGCCATCATCTGGCGTGAGGTTTGCATAGGCCAGGTCAGCCCGGGCCCCGCGGACGTCTGGGCTGGGTAGCTCGAAGTGGTCCTCTTGGCCACCCGGATACCTCCTCTCCTCCGTCTTGTAGGTCCTCATGAAGGTAGACCGACCGAGACCGCGTTCAACGGCGGCCTTGTTCATTACTAGCGCATCTTCCATGTTCCACCCGTGGTATGATATCACGGCCACCACGAAGTTCTGTCCCGCGGGCCTTCTGTTGAAGTGCAGATACCGCATCGCCTCCGTCTGGACCATGGGGATCTGGGGATAGTGCAAGAGATGACCCCTGGTATCGGGTCGTATGCGGTGGTTGGAGGCGGGCAGGCCCAGGGACTGCTTGATCATGCCTGCCCCCATCGTTACCCTGGGGGAGGAGTTATGTTCAGCGTAGGGCACCAGTCCAGAGCTCACCCCGAGAATGACCAGAGGATCCACCTCCATGTGGGTGTGAGCCTCCCTGAGGAGACTCTCCACTTGGAAGGAGTCCTTGCAGAGAAGGCACTGGAGCTCCACATGCTGCTCTGGGCTCCCCAGATTGATCCACTCGACATCTTTCCTGGAGAGGGGGCTGCTGCAGTGGGGACACCACGGAGGCACGTCGAAGGCGTAGACGGCGATGTAACTGTCCTCCTCCTCTTCTGCGTCGACCCACTCGACGATGCCGTTGTCTACCAGGTCCGACCAGCGAAGCTTCGCAATCCTCAGATCCTCCAGATCCTTACGAGTGAGAACAGGGCGGCCATCCTTGAGGACCAGGAGGGGTCTCCTCATTCTCCCTTCGTCGCAGTTGATGATTATCTCATTCATGGACTTGTCAAACCTGACATTGACCTCGTGACTCAGGAGTCCCGACCTCCGCCTCTCCCGCATCTCCATAACCAGCTTTTCCGGGTCCTCGTGAAGTCCTATCAAGTCCCCGTTGACGTAGACTCTTGTCAGATCAGTCTGCTGGCCCCCCACCTGCCTGGTCCCCTGGTCAGCCAGCAGGAGTTTCACGGTATCCTCATCGAAGCCCTCGGCGACGTCTATCACCAAGGCACAGTTCTTGACGAGGCCGCAATTCTGTCCTTCGGGGGTCTCATTGGGGCATAGACGACCCCACTGAGTGGGATGAAGATCCCTGGCCTCGAAGTGGGGCTGGCTCCTAGTCAAGGGGGAGGTGATGCGCCGGAGATGGCTCATGGCGCTCATGTGGGAGGTCCTATCCAAGAGCTGAGAAACGCCGGCTCTGCCGCCGACCCAGTTGCCCGTGGCGAGGGCGTGCAGGAGACGCAGGGAGAGCAGATCTGGCCTGATCGCAGCCGATATCTTCAACCCCTTACCCCGAGCGTAGCTCCTCTCCAGCTGGTACTTCAGGTCCTTTATGAGGTTGGCGAAGGCGACTCGGAAGAGGTCCTCCATCAGGTCGCCAGCCAGCTTCAGCCTCTTGTTGGCGTAGTGGTCCTTGTCATCCTCCCGCCGCAGGTCCAAGGAGAGCTCGAGGATGGTCCGGGCGATCCTGCCCAGGAAGAGGGCTTTCTTGATCCGATCCTCTTTGGTATCGCCAAGATGTGGTAACAGAGCCCTGTCTAGAATCGAGGCGACCTTCCTCATCCGGTACTCCTTCGCCTGGCCAGTGGCGAACTTCTTCTCCAAATAGAGGAGGGCGTTCTCCTGCGTGAATATCCCACTCGGGGGGTACTGCTTCTTGCTCTGGATCTCCTCCAGGTTGGCGAAGACGATATTGCCCATCTGCTGCACACTTGCTATGGCGTTGAAGATCTCCTCATCCTTCTCCATCCCCAGTGCCTTGAGAAGGATTACCAGGGGAATCTGGCCGGAGGCTGTGGGGACCGTCACCCTGAGAATGCCGTCCTTCTTCTTCTCCACCAGTGTGAGGGCCCGGTACCCCTCTCTCTGGGAGAAAACCTTGGAGACCTCCATCTGCTTGCCATACCGCTCGCTGAACTCCACCAGCACGCGATTGGGGGCCAAGTCCTCCAGGGAGATTAGGACTCTCTCGGTACCGCCGATGATGAAGTATCCGCCGGGATCGTAGGGGTCCTCCTTTATCTCAATGAGCTTCCTGTGGAACTCCTCGTCCGTCAGGTCGTAGCCGTTCTCTAAGTTCTCCCTGTAGAGCCTACACTTCTTGGATTTGACCATGATGGGCAGGTTGCCTATGAAGACCTTCTCGGGCTCTCGCTCGATCCCGTCCTCGATGATCGTGAATTCGAGCTCCAGCGGAGACTGATATGTCAGATTCCTCAGGCGGGCCTCCATAGGGGTGAGCGGATGGGAGGCTCCGTTGGCCTCCTTCACCTGCGGCAGCTTGACGTGGATGGTGTTCTTAGCGTCGGGTGATACCCTTCCCCTTTCGCCCGTCTTCCTGCTGAACCGAATCTCCACCAGTCTGCCATCCGTCCTGTCCTCGTCCAATCGGATAATTCCCCTCCTCTCGTCATCCATCGATGCCCGCAGGCTGTCTACGATCCGCTGCATCCTGCTGTTGGGATTATCCTCAGACGTCAAGAAGTCGTTGAAACTGGCTATATGGTGGTTGACTATACTCCTCTCTCTGAAAAAAGCGTCGACAAGCTCCCGCATGTTCACCTCTCCACGACAACCCGATATGCCACGAAGAATCCCGCCGTGTGGCTCTTTCGGATTACCTTCACGACCCTTCCTTCCTCTATGGTCTCTCCGAGACTCCTCTCCAAGAACTTGATGGCGGGATCGTTCTTCTTTATCTTCGGGAGCTGTTCCTTCTCCACTTTCAACTCCGCCAGAACCCCTTCTGTCTCCTTTTCCGAGAGGAGATAATGCTCCGGAACCAGTTCATGCTCCATGACGTTTAGGTCCAAGGCCTAGCCTCCTTCTATCCGTTGCCCGACGGGCCCGCGGGGACTTTCGATGCGCCCCGGTAGAAGCGCAAGTTCGAACCCCGGACCATCTGGTCTCAGCGCAATGCCCCTCAGATTGGATATCTCGGATCATTGCCTAAAAGCCAGATGCTCTTTCTAGGGACCATCCTCTAGCCGTCCAACCTAGCTGAGCTACGGGCCCCCGGTCAGCGGCGGTGACGCAACTGTATTTCAACCGTGAGGTAACTGATAAACCTTGCGGTCTGTCTGAGGCTGTGGCCTGCACGAGACCCGCTGCACCTATCTTCGAAAAAGGCATTCGAGGGATAATGCTTATACTGCAGAGGAGGTCTTTCCCGCGAATGGTGAGTGAACCGAGACCGAATGGTCCCGATGCTTCGGCGAGACCGCCGATCATTCTCGTCATCCTAGATACACTGCGTGCGGACATGCTCTACAGGCAGGACCTACTCGGGGGCCTCCCCACGATGAGGAGGCTCTTTGAACAATCCTACCTCTTCACACGCGCCTATTCACCCTCCCACTGGACCTTACCGTCCCACGCATCGCTGTTTACTGGATTGACACCGAACGACCACATGGCGCATCCTCCACACATGAGGCTACGCAATGATGTGCCCACCATAGCTGAGGTCTTTCGAAGACGCGGCTATCTCACGGCTTGCATCACATGCAACCCCTGGCTCTCTGAAACGTTCGGGATGACACGAGGATTCGATATCGTGTGGAGACCGCGCTTCCTGTCCATTGCGTGGCGTCTCAACAGCGCGGCAGATCACCTGGCCGGGAGCTTCAACGGGCACAATGGAGTCGTGCGCACGACGGCAAGCCTGGCTAAGCTGTTGGCGGCCATCATCCTCTCCAGTCCGGCGATGGATAACGGTGCTCGCTCCCTGACGCGCGGTCTGAGGCGCATCGTGCGCGGCGAGCAGGCCCCTCCGTTCCTCGTGATCAACCTGATGGAAGCTCACGGCCCGTATCACGGCCGTGGAGGATTTTCGGGATGGAAAAAGCGGATTCGGCACCAGGGGATCTTCGGACGCTGGGAGAGGCTGAAGTTCGCCATTATGGGCGGCCGCCTGCCAATCACAGAGGGAATGCGGCGCGATATAGGTGGAATCTACTGGGAGAACGTGAGATATCTGGATTCTCAACTCGGCATCCTCTTGCGAAATCTCCCAGATGGGTTCCTAGACAGTGGTTTCCTAATCTTCGTCTCAGACCACGGTCAGCTCCTGGGAGAGCGGGGCGGCATCGATCACTCTGCCGGATTGAATGAGGAGCTCATTCACGTTCCCCTCGCCATTCGTCCGCCAGGGGGAGATGGTGGGTTCCGTGTGGACCGTCCAATGGACATTACCTGGTTATACTTCCTGCTCTCTGCCATCGCCTCAGGGGAACGGGACCCTCTCTCAGCTTGGCTGAGATGGCTAGACGATCAGGATGCGGTGATCAGCGTGGCCCACGGAGGTACAGTGCCGTATGTCGATCGGCTTAGGGGACGTGACGCCCACTTCAGAGAGGACCTGCTCGCCTTCAAGACTAGGCACGACCATCCAGCCCTGGCATGCATCCAGGGCCGTTGGAAGCTCATATGTCACCTCGGGCGGCAGGAGGATGAGTTGTACGATCTGACCGAGGATCCACAGGAACTGGTGAGTATTGTGAAGGGAGAGAAGGACGTACTGGAGGACCTGCACGAGAAGCTGCGGGAGAGGTTCCTCAACTCTGTGAGGGACACCCCGGGCCAGGGGTACAGGGATGGATTACCTCTGGATGACAAGAAGGCAATCTCGGACATAATCCTGTTGAGAGCAATAGATGCAAAGCGGAACCCTGTCCTCGTCTGGACAGGGGGAAAGGACAGCACTCTTGTGTTGTATCTGACCTTTGAGGTGGCCAATCGGGAGGGCTTGAAGGTGCCGCCCATCATGATTGTCGACCACGGCCAGCACTTCCAAGAGACCTGGTCCTTCGCGGAGGAGATTGCACAGAGTACGGGACTTCAGATCATCACGGCCCGGAATGAGGATCTACTGGCAGCGGCCGGAGAGGGTGTAGAGACGGTGCCGCTTGAGTCTCTAGATTTGGAGAACCAGGAAGAGGCTCTCAAGGCTGGGCTCGAGGGAACAGAAGTGCCTCTATCTCTGGACACCCCCGTGGGCAACCATCTACTCAAGACAGTCGCCCTTAAGCGCGCCCTCCGGGAGAATGGATTTGAAACAGTCATCGCAGGCATTCGCTGGGACGAGAACCCAGCCAGATCGGATGAGGTCTTCTTCTCGCCCCGAGAGGACCCGCCCCACATGAGGGTGCATCCCATCCTACCCTGGACAGAGCGGGAGGTGTGGGAGTATACGCTGCAGAACGGCCTGCCCATTCACCCGCTATACAGAGTTGGTTATCGTTCCTTCGACGGGGTCAAGGACAGCGAGCCCACGGATACGCGCCCCGCCTGGGAGCAGGACCTGCAGGCCACTCCCGAACGGGCAGGTCGGGCCCAGGACAAGGAGGAGATAATGAAGAGGCTGCGGGCACTGGGATACTTCTAGGGCTTCTATGTTAGAACTCTTCAGCGGGGCGTTCGCCTTCACGGCTCATCCTGACTTGTTCCGTTTAGTCTTCACACCCCGTTCCCCTTGGCTTGGCCAGTTACCCGCGATTCCGTAGGTCATTTTCGGATGATGCCAAAGCGACGATATTGGGCTGGGTCCCGCCGATCTGGCCAACTGTGGTAGGTTGTGCGACGAGTGGCTTTCACGCCCGAGCCTTTTAATAAGGCCCATCCCTAGGACCGCTCGTGTTGGCGTGGATTGACAGCAGATGCGTCTCCTGTGGCCAGCCTCTTACCGAGAAGGGCTCTGTTCTCTTCCCATGCCCCATGTGCGGCAAGGCGATCATCGGGCGGTGCGGGCGCTGTCGGAATCAGAGTGTGCCGTATGCTTGCGAGGAGTGTGGCTTTGAAGGACCCTAGGTGATCCCTTGGCCAGAGTGGCAGTTACATTCAGAATAATGCCGGTAGATGTGGAGGCGGACCTAGACGAGATTAAGAAGGGGCTAGAGGCTGCCTTTGGTTCTGACCTACGGGAGGTCGTGCAGGTGCCTGTGGCCTTCGGCCTCTCAGCCCTGGAGACCATCGTCCTTCTCGATGACGTTGGCGGCCAGATGGAAGAGTCTGAGAGGAACATCAAAACCCTGAAAGGGGTCAGCAGCGTGGAGACCCTGTCTGTCGACCTTCTCTGAAGATTATCTTCCCAGGTCCCCATGAACAAACAGTTAAATAGAAATCCTTGGTTGATTGCGATGTGCTATCCCACGCCCTGGACGTGACCCAGGACCTCACGGGCTTCCTGGTCACCTCCTGGCCAGCACTAGTTCTCACAGCCTTTCTGACCGTCGCCATTCTCTATGTCGTCGCCTATGCCAACCGCTTCTTCGAGTACCTGAAAGCCCAGGAGAGCCAGTACCTGGGGCGACGCACGCTCAACCTGCTGAGGAGGACGATGCTAGGTACCTGGATCGGCCTCATTCTCATCCTGGTCCTCGTGGCCTTTGCCGGCTACTCTCCAGAAATTAAGAGCTTTCTCAGGATAGTCGTCCTTCATGTCCCATCGGTTCTCGTGGTTGTCTTCAGTCTCACGGCATCGGTAGCGAGTGCCCAGGTGGTGGGTAGGTTCCTGTCATACCTTCGCGGTCAGTTGGAGGAGAAGCCTGAGAAGGTGTTACCGGCTCGCTCCTTCGTGGTGACGGAGATGGTGAGCAAGTACTCCCTCTACGCCTTGGGACTGGTTGTAGGGGTCTTGGGGGGTCTGGGCCTCCTTCCGCCTGAGGATGTGCTTATCAGGACCCTTATCGACCAGGCCATCTTCACCCCTCTCGCCCCGCTGCTGGACCTCCGTTACCTGACGGCGCTCCTCACCACCTTGATTTTCATGGTCATCGCCGCTCGCCTGGCGGACTCCGTCTTCAGTGACTTCAGGAAGAGGACCCGGAAGTTCACGCCCAGAATCGTGGACCTCTTTCGCTCTGTCACGAAGTACACAATATTCGTCGCTGCGGCCCTCGCCATAATCTTCCTCACCCTGGCTCTTGGGCTCTCCGCCGATCAGCTCATACTCATCGGCCTTATCATAGTCCTCATGGGCCTCGCCGCGACCCTGGTCCTCCATGAACCTATCAGCAACGCCCTCTCCGGCATCGCCCTCATCAACACGGACCCGTTCCGCGAGGGGGAGAGGATAAAGATAGGGGATTCCTTGGTGTGCGATGTCTTGGAGGTCAACCTGACCAGCACTAAGGTCAAGACTCTCAAGGACGAGCTAGTAAACATACCGAACCGGGAGCTCCTCTCCAAGTCGATTATGAACTTCAGCAGGTCGAAGTCCTACGCCCTGACCGTGGATGTCACCGTCAGCTTCGACACCCCTCACTGGAAAGTGGAGAGCCTGCTGACGGAGGCGGCCAAGAGGACGGAGGGCATCATCGGTGATCCCCAACCACATGTCTTCGCTCGGAAGATC
>JAJISG010000211.1 GCA_022848835.1 Thermoplasmatota archaeon
TCAAGGACGGCGTTCCCTTGAATCCTGTGCGCATTTACGCCGGCGGCCCTGAGGGGGGAAAGGTCGTAATCTTCATCTCGGAGTTTCAGCCGCCAGCGGATATCGTCAAGGCCATTGCGGAGGCCGTGCTCGCCTGGGCGATAGATAAGAAGTGCTCCCTCCTCGTATGCCCTGAGGGCCTCATAGTGGACCGGGAGGAGGGGGCGGAAGAGCAGATCAAGGTCTACGGCATTGGAAGCACGCCCAGGGCTCATGAGATGCTGGTGGAACAGGGCGTGGCTATATTCGAGGAGGGTGTCATAACTGGTGTCGCCGGTGTCCTCCTCAATGAGGGGCGAAAACGGAGCTTTGATGTGATAAGCCTGCTGTCGGAGGCCCATCCCGATTTCCCGGACGCGAGGGCGGCTGCCCGGGTCATCGAGACCGTAGACAGGCTCCTCCTGAAGATGGACCTGGATACGGGGCCGCTCTATGAGGAGGCCGGGAGAATCGAGAAGGAGCTGAAGAGCATCCATCGGAGGACGGGGGCCATCGATAAGCCCGAGGGTCCCACCAGGCCCTCTATGTATGGGTAGAGGGACTAAGAATGGTGCAGGAATGCCCTGTGTCATGGTGGGGGGCGCGAAGGGAACGAAAGCGTGATGAGAAGAAAGCGGTTGCTCGGAAGTCAGGCCGTGGATAGGTGCAGATGCACTAGTATTCTAAGGGAGGAAGCCGCGACAACAGAGGTCCTGCATCATACCTTCAATGTTCCTTCTTCTAACAGGGTGCCCAATTTCATGGCTATCTTCCTGGCTGACGAAGCGGCCAGCGGTTTGCCCATCATCTGGAAAACCCTCGCCTTCAGCCACCAAAGACCTGGATACTCCTCGTCGAGAGCGCCAAGCTCGTTCAGGACCATCAGCGCTTCTTGATGCTGTCCCATGATCGCAAAATACGCCCCCATAGTGAATAGGGCGTCCCTATCTTCCTCATCGCTCTGCAACCTAGCTCGAGCGGATTTGACCTTCTGCTCCAACGGCTCGACTTTTTCCTTCATCTCTCGACCGCAGCCGTGACACCACTTCTTCTCCACGCCTACTAGGGTGTTGCAGACTGGACAGATTACCGCCGTTGAGGGGGTCAGTTCCTCACGAAGCTGCTCCAAGGCCTCCCCCTCACTGCCAAACATGGGCTTCCCCCACTCGGGAAGCCAGCGAGTGGTCGGGAGGGAGAGATTGACGTCCTCCAGTCTGATGGATTCGGGCTCTAGTTGCTTCCCGATCCCCTCCAGTGGCTGGGTTTCCGCCTGGTCCCGCCTGGAGACTCCCTTATCTACTCCCTGGGCTCTGATTAACTTCTGGACCTTGGACATGAGGAGTCTGGCCTCACCCTGCCCCTCGTCGACCTTCAGACTCGCTCTGCAGCAGTTGAGGGAATTCTCGAGGTCGCCCAACGCAAGAAAGGCTGTTGCAGTCTCCACCCAGAGTTCCGGGTTCCTGTAGTCCTTCCTGAGTCCAACAAGGATGTTAGCGAGCCTCTCATTGGCCTGCCGGACTTTCTCGTCTTCTACCGCTGTGGAATCGTCTTCTTCAAAGACATAATTGGCCGGCACTTGAGAACAGTGTGAAATTATGCGTATAGAAGCCTTTGCATAATGTTATCAGATACCAGACTACAATCTGTCACCAATTTCGAGTCTGACCTCCTCGCTGGCACATTCAGAACCGCACCTCACGACCGAGTCCGTTCTAGGTCACCGATCAATGGATCTAGAACCTTGACAAGCCTGACTTTAGGACAAGATTGTTCAGAGGTCTGGCCGTAGGTAGGCGCAGGTGCACTGGTGTTCTAAGAGAGAAGGCAAGGGGAAGCTACGGCAAGAGAGGTGTGCATCATACTTTCAGTCTTCCTCCCATAGCAGTGTGCCCAACTGTATGGCTATCTTCCTAGCTGACGAAGCGGCCAGCGGTTTGCCCATCATCTGGAAAACCCTCGCCTTCAGCCACCAAAGACCTGGATACTCCTCGTCG
>JAJISG010000212.1 GCA_022848835.1 Thermoplasmatota archaeon
CCTGTTCGACGCCCTTAAGATGAAGTTCCGGGAGCTGAGGCTGAGAAAGAACCCCGAATGCCCGCTGTGCGGGGACAACCCGACCATCAAGGAGCTCATCGACTACGAGGAGTTCTGTGGTATCACGGGTCAGGAGACCATCGCCTCAGAGTTTCAGATGGAGCCTGTTGATGTGGTAGAGCGACTGCGTCGGGGAGAGATCACCCTCCTGGATGTCAGGGAGCCGGTAGAGTGGCAGATATGCCACATCGAGGGCGCGACGCTCATGCCCGTGGGCGAGGTACCCTATCGGGTGGGAGAGCTTAGCACCGCCGAGAACATCGTCGTCCACTGTCACACGGGCGTCCGCAGTGCTCGCATCACCCAGTTCCTTCGAGACCTGGGCTTCACGAAGGTCTGGAACATGGATGGTGGGATCGACGCATGGGCGGAGAAGGTAGACACCTCTCTGTCGCGCTACTGAGCCTTAGGCGAGGTGTCCGCTGATCACAGGGCTGGTGTGACTCTGGTCAGACGGCTTCTATTCATCTGCGTGGGGAACAGCTTTCGCAGTCAGATTGCTGAAGGATTCGCTCGAAGGCAGGCTCCGAAGGGCGTTCTCGTGAAGAGCGGTGGTCTCAGGCCCTCTATGGCTCTGGATCCGATGGCTGTCGAACTGATGGCGGAGAGGGGGATCGACATCTCCCGCCAGGAGCCAAAGGAGACCGACCTCGCTTTCGCCCTGAGGGCGGAACGGATCGTGGTCATGGGCTGCGACCCTGAGGAAGCGTGTCCGGCCGACCTCCTCGATCGGGTGGAAGAGTGGGATCTTCAAGATCCCGCCGGCATGGACCTCGAAGAGGGCAGGATGCTGAGGGACGACGTAGAGGGGAGGATTGCGGAACTCTTGGGTGAGCTATAGGGGCGATCCCAGACTTGGGCGGTGGACTTGCACTAATCGAGCAGACGAGTGGTGTGCAAATCTTTTAAGTTAGCGAGGGTCTGTTGAAGGGGGCGTGGGTTATGTCGGAGGAGATCGACAGAGTCGTGGGAATCTGCAAGGACTTCGTCAGGAGCATGTATGAGACAGAGAAGGCCATTTCGAGAATGGATGAGGTTCTGTCATCCGATGAGATGCGTGAAACTCTTGGTCGTGTCTTGGCATGGATTCAAGAGACTGACGAGATACCGGAGAGCTCCTTTACTCGAGAGATATCTAGGGAGATCATCGGTCAGCTATCTGGTGTGATTGCGCTCAAGGACTATCAGGGATCAGCGGACTATTACATCGGCTGAGAGGGTGCCTCCTCGGACGGTTGCTCCTATCTCAGCTCCTTTCTGTGAAAAAGCCAGGCTTGATGGGCACCCGGGCTGAATCCAAGGTCACTCCAAGGCCCCCAGGCCGCGGCTTACTGCCATGGGGAAAGATTGAAGGGTCTGATAACCGTGAGTACCTCAAGATGGAGCCCGCGGTCTGCCCACCCATCAAGAGACAGAACTTGGCCATTCTCCTCCAGAGGTTAGAGCCACTGCCAAATCCCAGGGCAGAGCTTGAGCAATACCAGACTCCTGCGGAGGTGGCGGCCCATCTGCTCTTCAAGGCCTTCGGCATGAGGGACGTATTGGGAAGGACGGTAGCCGACCTGGGTTGTGGCAATGGAATATTGGCCATTGGCGCCGCTAGACTAGGAGCAGGGAAGGTCATCGCCGTTGATGTCGACTCAGATGCCATAGAGGTTGCCGACGGAAATGCGTCCTCCCTGGGAATGAACGTGGAGCTTCGGACCATGGATGTGCGGTATTTCCGCGAAAGGGTGGAGACTGTCTTCATGAACCCTCCCTTTGGCGGGCAGCGAAGACATGCGGATATCCCGTTTATCGAGGCCGCCCTCCGTTGCGCTCCTGTGACATACAGCTTCCACAACGCGGAGACCCAGAAGTTCGTGAGGAGGAAGGTAGAGAGCCTCGGTGGAATCATCGAACCGCTGACAACCTATAAGTTCCCACTTCAACATGCCCATCCCTTTCACCGGAAGGATATAGAGGAGGTCGACGTTGACCTCTACAGGATTGTGAGGAGAGCAGGATGAGCATCAAGATAGTTTTCCCAGGCGAATTGGTGGCCGTGAGTGAGGAGTACATGGCCGGTGAGGGGACTTACGAGGAGGAGGGCGACATTTTCGCCGCTCAGACTGGTGAGCTCAGGCTGGACCCCAGGGATAAGGTGGCCAGGGTGAAGAGCTGCAACCCCCCGGTCGAACTCAACGTGGGGGATATCGTCCTAGCCATTGGCGAGGGCATAAGGCCCACTATGGCGGTGGTTAAGGTTGAGGCCGTGGAAGGCGTGGAGAGAGGTATTACTGGGGAGACTGAAGGGACAATTCACATATCCAAGATCTCCGAGGGGTATACGGAGGACATCAAGAAGGAACTCAGGCTGGGGGACATCATCCGTGCTCGGGTCATACAAGTGAAACCGTCCTTACAGTTGGCCACCAACGAGCCTCCTCTCGGTGTGGTCCGGGGTCTCTGCACCCGATGCCGTCTGCCTCTCATCAAGAAAGGCAGGTCCCTTTACTGTGAGCACTGCGAGAGGTCTGAGCCCAGGAATGTGGCCACGGTGTACGATGCACTCATGAGCCGGGGAAAGGGTTAAGACGAGAGGCAGTATAGCGCCGAGGCGAGGAGGAGAGGAGAGATGGCGAGGCCCACCGAGGAACTCCTGCGAGAGGTTCAGAGGCTCAAGGAGGAGATTGCCCAGCTGCGCGAGATGGTCACTGCCCTTTTCGGCATCGTCTTCGAAGAGATGGAGGAGGAGGGCCCTCCAGGGATGCCCCCAAGGGAGGACGACTTCTCCATGCATAACTGAGGTTCATGAAGGATGTCCTTTCTCTGGCTCGCCAACAGGAGACCTGGCGGCTCGAGCGCTGCATCAACCTGATTCCCTCGGAGAACGTTACCAGCCCCCAGGTCAGAGAGCTGCTGGCAAGCGACTTCGGCCACAGGTACAGCCTTCCAGTTCACGACGAGATCCACGGGAGCTTCGTGGAAAACGCATATCGGGGAACACGCTACCTGGATGAGATGGAGTCCCTGGGGGAGGAGCTCGCCCGGGACCTATTCAATGCCAGCTATGCAAGCCTGAAACCCCTCTCGGGCCACGTCAGCGGGCTCATCGCCCTCATATCGACCTGTAACCCAGGCGACGCGATCCTGGTGGTGTCCCCTGAGGATGGTGGCTACGACGGTTACGGACCGGAGTACTTGCCTAAAATCTTGGGCCTTCAGGTGCACTACCTCCCGTTCGACAGGGAGAGGTGGAACCTTCGAGTGGAACAGGCGCGCAGGATGATTGAGGAGGTCAGGCCGCGTCTCGTGATCCTGGGCGCAAGCCTGTTTCTCTTCCCGTACGAGCTATCACCCCTGCGACGGGCCTGTGACGCGACCGGTGCCCTCCTCGCATATGATGCGTCCCACGTAATGGGCCTCATTGCCGGTGGTGAGTTCCAGCGGCCTCTGGAGGAAGGTGTAGATATCCTCCTGGGCAGTACCCATAAGAGCCTTTTCGGGCCTCAGGGTGGCCTCATCGCGGCACGTGGAAATCTGGAAGAACAGTTGGAGAGCATGACCTGGAGAGCTCTCGATAACGCCCACTGGAACAGGATCGCCGCCCTGACTCAGGCCCTCATGGAGGCCCGAGAGTTCGGCAAGGATTATGCGGGAACGGTGGTCAAGAACGCCAGAAGGCTTGGTCGGGAGCTGGATGGGATGGGATTTGCGGTCGGCTTCAGCCAGGAGGGGTACACTCGATCCCCGCAGCTCCTGCTGGAGGCGGAGGCCATACGAGAGAGGTTCGGCCTTAGCCTCAACGACCTGGCGATCGCCCTGGAGAAAAACGATATCATCGTGGACTCTGTAGGGCGAATCGGAACCAATGAGATCACCCGGATGGGAGGTCAGGAGGAAGATATGGTGGAGATTGCCGAGGTCATCCTACGATGTGCTCAAGGCGAGAATGTAGCTGAGGATGTGGCCAGCATCCGCCAGAGGTTTAGCCTTAGCTATGCCTTTGAGGACCGATGAGATCTTGAGAGCATCTGATGGGTGGCCTAGAGGGGCGCAGCAGGCAGGTCTGACGAAGTGCGGCTAGCCCGCCCTCAGGTCCCGCTCTTGGGGTCTGCTCGTACAGCATCACCATCTCCTCGCCGGCTGGGTTCATCACAGGAGAACAGCATGTGAGGTGAGTGCGCGCTCTATCTACACCACTATTGGACTCCTGGGGCCTCCTGTATGAGCAGGTTATAAGAGTCAAGAAGTCGCTATGGAGAAGGGTGGCCTTGGAGAAGGGAGTCCTACTCATTAGTGGTGGTATCGACAGCCCCGTGGCAGGCCACCTCATGGGGCGGGAAGGGTTGGAAATTATCGCCCTGCACTTCTCCCTAGAGCCCTTCACAGACAGCGCCCCCGAGGAGAAGTCTCGAAGAATTGCAAGCCTCCTGGGATTTCCGAGGCTCTACATCTGTAACATCGGAGAGGCCCTTACGGCAATCGCCAGGAACTGCCAACATCGTTACTACTTCGTCCTTTCGAAAAGGCTGATGTACCGCCTCGCCGAGATCCTGGCGGCAGAGGAAAGGGCTCGGTTCCTCATAACGGGGGAAAGCCTGGGACAGGTGTCGAGCCAGACCCTCGCTAACCTCCGAGTCATCGATGCCTCCGTCGAGATCTCCGTCCTGAGACCTCTCATTGGATGGGATAAGGTGGAGATCATGGAGACTGCTCGCGAATTACACTCCTATGAGATATCCGAGGGGGCTGAGGTGTGCGACGTACTCGGGCCCTCTCATCCCGCAACGCAGGCCAAGTTGGAGGTAGTAGAGCTGGAGGAGGGAAGGCTAAGATATGAGGACCTCCTCACAGTTTCGTTGAAGACGATGAGGCTTGTCCACCCTCCTCCTCTGGAGGCAACTACGACTGGAGAAGGTTAAAGGCAAGGGCATCCTAGGTGGTGTAGAATGAGGTACTTCATGATGCGACCCTGCAAGACGACGGCAGCCTACTTCGCCACTTTGAGAAAGTCACTGACCCTAGACCTGGAGGAGAGCAGGCGAACCCTCGAGGAGAGAGGCTGCAAGATCACCGACTGTGGGGTCCTCCTGATAATCCACGACGATCCTGAGAGGACACTGTACAGGAGTGGAAGAATTCTAGTGAAGACCGCAGAAGAGGAAGTGGCCAGGCGAGCAGTAGAGAGTATCTATGACGCCCTCGGCGTCGTGCAGAAGCTCGCGGTTTGAAGCGATCAGAGAGGAGGAGGGGTTTGAAACTGGTGCTGGACACATCGGCCATCCTCTCCGGTATGGACTTCGGAGGAGAGGTCTACCTCCCTTCCAGCGTCCTGCGAGAGGTTAGAAAAGGGGGAACCGACGTGCGTACGGAATCCCTCCTTGAGGCGAAGGTCCGGGTACTGGAGCCGGGAGATGAGGAGATGGAAAGGGTGCGGGGAGCCTCCAGGAAGACGGGAGACGAGAAGAGGCTGTCCCAGACTGACAAGGATGTCCTGGCTCTGGCCCTACAGCTGGATGCGGTTCTGATTACCGATGACTACTCCATTCAGAACGTAGCCAGCAGACTCAGCATAGAGTATAGACCCGCTGTCCTTCCGGGAATCCGGAGGGAGGTGGGCTGGTCTTACCGATGCTCGGGCTGCGGTCGGTACTGGGCGCAACCTGTAGATCAATGCCCGGTCTGTGGCTCAACTGTGAAATCCTACAGAGGTAGTAGCTAGCGACCGAAACGCCTACGCCTCATCTGAAACGTGCGTATGGCCCGCAAAAAGTCTATCTTTCTGAAGCCTGGCCAAAAGACATCCACGAAGTATAGTTCGCTGTAGGCCAGCTGCCACAAGAAGAAGTTACTGATCCTCTCCTCGCCGGAGGTCCTCAGGACTAGATCAGGATCCGGGAGGTTCCCTGTGTAGAGCCGCTTCGAGAAGAAGGTCTCGTCTATATCCCCTGGCCCTATCTTACCCGACTGAGCGTCCACGACGACCTGCTGGATGGCATCCACGATCTCCTGACGACCGCCATAAGCTACTCCGATGTTGAAGAAGTGCTCGTCATAGTCTCGAGTCCTTGCTTCTGCATAATCGATCGCCTCCTGAACATCCTTGGGGAGCAGGTGTTTCTGGCCCAGCATCCTGATTCTGATGTGGTGCTTGTGCACTCTTTCGTCGTCCCCAGCCTTCCGGAAGTTCTCGGCGAAGAGTCTAAAGAGGTCCTGAACCTCTCCATCATCTCGTTTCAGGTTCTCGGTGGAAAAGGCGAATACGGTGAGAATGCGGATACCCACGTCGAGGCACCACTCCAACACCTCCTCAAGCTTCTCCTTTCCCCTTCGATGGCCGTCCGTGGAGCTCAGCCCAAGCTCCCGAGCGAAGCGGCGGTTCCCGTCCATGATGATAGCCAGATGCTTCGGAATCGGTCCTTGGAGAATCTCCCTCGAGAGCCTTCTCTCGTAGGCCTGGTACGCTGCCTCCGAGATCAGTCGGGCTATCTCCGCCGCCATGGATGTAAACTCATCCCATTCTGCCTATAAAGCCTTCTCTACCCCAGGCTGTAGCTCTCGCCAGGCTTGAGGATTACAGCCTCACTGCTCGTCTTCATCGATACGCTATTCTTGAACTCCCTCGGATCCTGCTGGATGGCTTCGAAGGTGTTGTAATGCATGGGTATGACCGTCGGAGTACTCAGAAGCTCGACGGCCTTGGTGGCCTCCCTAATACCCATGGTGTAGAAGTCCCCAATGGGAAGCAGAGCCAGCTCGGGCTCATACAGCTCTCCTATCAGCCTCATGTCTCCGAACACGCCGGTGTCGCCAGAATGGTACACCCTGGACCCGGAATCGATGACGAAACCAGCTGGATTTCCTCCGGCCTCGATCTTCCCATCCCCGACGAAGCACGAAGAGTGGATGGCATTGGTCATGGTGATTCTAGTATCACCCACCTTCGTCGATCCGCCTATGTTCATCCCGACGATGTCAGGACCCAATGCCTGGGCCATGGTTGCGACCTCGTATATGGCCACAATCGGAGCATCATTCCCCTTTGCTATGGCTACAGCGTCGCCATAGTGGTCCCCGTGGGCATGGGTTACACACACGATGTCGCACTCTACATCCTCCGCCTTCATCGAAGCCATAGGGTTGCCGGAGAGAAAGGGATCTACGAGAATCCTGTCCTTGCCCTCTAGTAGGAAAGCCGCATGGCCTAGCCAAGTAACCTTCACAACACCACCAGGCGGATAATGATCGCGGATGACTTTATCCTTTCGACTTAATGGCGAGAATGACATCCGTGCGGCTTGGGAGACGGACTAGCAGGGTAGCTGCTCACAGGAAGATGAAGGGGCCGGGTGCAGGGACAGATGAGTACTCTCTCCCACTCTTATTTCTCCGGGAGGAGCGCCGTGATGCGGCAACACGGGATCGCCCTGTTCTAGTCGCCCAGCGACAGTCGTGCCACGGCCACGCGAATCATAGGGACAGTCCAATAGGAGGGCGATTTCTCTCTCCCGTCTCTACCTATATAACCCTTAATAAAGCCGAACGCGATGTGAATGACGGGCTAGGCTAGCATGGACCACATAACCTACAAGAAGCTGTACGACTCACTCACCTCGAGAGAGGACCTGGAGAAGCTGGACAAAACGTTGGACTATGATGATGAACTGCTCATGGTCATTTACACCCAGAAGGTCGTTAGAGATGCCACGAAGAGGTTCTACAGGGTGAAGAGGCACGTCCGGCGTCTGCACCGTCAGTGGCGGAATGGTACCCCCCTCGCCCAGTTGGCACAGAATCACAGTTTTCCCCCGGTCCTCATGTCTCTCATCGTCCTCGAGAGGGAGAACATCTCAAGGAAGCAGTTCTGGAAGATGCTAAACAACCTCGACGCCATAGAGAGCAAGAGGCTAAGACGGGAACTCCAGGAGGTCTGCAGAAGGGATCTCATCTACTCCCCAGAGGGGACGGAACGACAGTACAGGAGGGGCGCTTGGGGAGAGGAGAGGTTGTCGGCATGGCTCAAAGGTAAGGGAATCCCTTTCAGGACAGAACCAGAGCTCAGAGCCCAGTTCGACAAGACACCCGACGCCCTTCTCTCAGAGCCTCTGGAGTACGATGGTAGGAATGTCATCTGGGTCGAGAGTAAAGCAAGCTTCGGGGACCCCATAGAGGTCAGACGACACGTCCAGCGTCAGTTGAGTCCCTACGTCGAGCTGTTTGGCGATGGTCTTGTGGTATATTGGTTCGGATACGTAGAGGACGTGGACCTTAGACTGCCCGAGGGGGTCTCCATCACCGACGGGCAGGCCATTAGTTTGGATGGTTGAGGTGACGGCCGTTCGATGGGAGGAGGCGGGCTCCAACCCCATTCCGTCTGACTTTGGGTGAACTGTTCCTCCTCTTACCCGTCGATCCCCAGCTAGATGTTCAAGCAGTCGGGTGCCAGCTCGCCTTACTGTATCTTAGGGCAACGGCTGACTTCCGGGCACGAGGGAAGACGACTGAGGAGATACATTGAATACTGGTTGAAGGATGATAGGGGTCGGGAGACTGATGCCAGAGTTGGGGGAAATCTCATCAATGCTTAAGGTGACATATGATGGTGACTCT
>JAJISG010000213.1 GCA_022848835.1 Thermoplasmatota archaeon
CCCGGTAGAGGAGGAGCTCTACCTTCCACGACCCCGGGTCAGGTATCGAAAACGCATAGGTCTGGGTCCAGTTCGTATCGTGATCCAGGGTGAAGTCGAACGAATCCATGGCGGTCCAGTTGACCTCGACCGTCTCGTTGAAGCCACTGGTCTCATTGAACTGAACCACGACTCCGATGAGAGTCACATCTATTGCATAGATCACCTGCTCGAACTCGTGACTGACGACCCCAATGATGATGGTCCCCTCTTCAGAGATGTTTAGCTCGGTGGGGTAGTCCGCCGCCAACCCCTCTGGACCCAGGATGGAGAACTCCGTGAACCTCTCCCCTGGCCGCGGGGTGGTGACCACGTATCCAAGCACGGAGGCGGAGAAGACCACACTCGCGACTAGGCCGACGGTGAGGACCTTGTCCATGGGGGAATACTCCTGCCAGGCGGGCGCCTTCACGTCGATCGTCACGGACAGCCGCTTCTCTACCGGTAGGCTCATTCGTCGGACGTAGGCCACGGCGGCCAGGCCCTCGGAGAAGAGGAGGATCGTGATGACGATGGGCTGGAAGAAGATGCCGAAGGTGAAGTTCAGTAGAAGCCCCAAGAGGGGGACTACGGCAATGCTCAGGCCGAAGCTGAGGGCGATCCTCTCGATCCAGTCGATCTCCTTTTCACCCGGAAAGAGGGCAGCGACCAGAACGTAGCCTGGGACGAAGATGACCATGAGGATGGCCACGGCGAGCCCCAGGTCGCGGTAGAGGAGAATGGCGGCCATTATGGCCACGTACGCACCGGCGATGTAGAGGTCCCAAGGCCTCTCCTGGAAGTGGATTCTCAACGCTGGCCAGAGGCCTGATGTACCTATTAACAGTTTGGTGGACTCGCTGTTTGCGAGGGGTCATCGGACCAGGGGTTGGGAAAGGGCTTAAGATGGCGCAGCATAGATGAGAACAGTACATGCTCGCCGTGGGGGACGAGGCTCCGGATTTCGAGGCGATGGACCAGCAGGGCAAGGCCTTCCGACTCAGGGATCACCGGGGCAGCTGGATCGTCCTATACTTCTACCCGAAGGATGAGACTGCAGGCTGCACCGCCGAAGCGTGCGCCTTCAGGGACTCCATGGAGGAACTGACCTCCCTCGGCGTGGAGGTGGTCGGCGTCTCCACCCAGTCCGTGGATTCCCATTACGCCTTTTCGACGAAGCACGGGCTCAACTTCAGGCTACTAGCGGATGAGGATAAGAGGGTGTCCCGACTCTACGACGCCCTGGGAATCCTTGGCCTGGACCGTCGAGTGACATACGTAATCAATCTCGAGGGACGTGTCGTTGACGCCTATCGGAGCGAGGTGCGCCCCACGAGCCACGTAGAGCACGTGCGGGGGGTCATTAACACTCTTCGAGAGAGCTGACCGGCATGGGTGACTTCCGACTCGCAGCGAAAACCTACTTATGACCATCACTACCCTTAGCTTAAGACGTGAAGCCGTGGGATGTCGCCATCATAGGGGGCGGAATTCTAGGGACGAGCATCGCCTACTGGTTCTCCACCCGATACGACGCCCGAATCGCTGTGATCGAGCAGGAGACGGATGTGGCCAAACACGCCAGCGGGCGGAACACCGGCGTCATCCACAGACCCTTCTACCTCCACCCGGAGAAGGGTAGGCTCTTCGCGCGGTCTTCCCTCCTATCCTACGACCTCTGGAGGCGATACGCTGAGGAGCGTGGGCTTCCCTGGAAGGAGGTGGGGACGCTCAAGCTTGCACTTCGGGAGAACGAGGTCAATCAGCTGGAGACCTACATGCGCTGGGCCGAGGAGAACGGTATGGAGGAAGGGGAGGTGGAACTGCTTGATGCAGAACAGGTCGGGAACTTGGAGCCTCATGTGAAATGTGTCGCCGCCCTGCACGTTAAGAAAGAGACTGCGGTGGACTTCGGTGCCTTCACCAGGGAGCTCAGAAAAGACGTGGAAGCTAATGGTGTGCGGTTCCTCCTGAAGAGACGGGTTTTGAGCCTGTCATCCAATGATGAAGGTGTGGAGATGGACGTCGCCGGTAGTCGAGAACCCCACCAGGCGAAGTATGTCATCAACTGTGCTGGAGGGGATGCGATGGATCTCGCTCATAGCCTAGGAGCCGGTTTGGAGTACACAGACCTACACTTCAGGGGGGAGT
>JAJISG010000214.1 GCA_022848835.1 Thermoplasmatota archaeon
TATGACTCTCCACGGCCACTACCTGGAAGAGACCTGCCTTGATCTGCATGAAGGCGGAAGCCAAGCCGCAGATTCCGTCGCTAGTTATCGTGCAGACCGGCCTCAGAACGCCTCCCAGCTGATCTGGGGTGAACTCATCGAATATGCTGAAGCCCTCCCAGTAGTCCTCTGCGCAGGTGATGAAGCTGTCTACATCTGTCCGCGGGTCGACTCCAGCATCCTTGTAGGCCCTCAAGGCAGCCTCAAAGGTCAGCTCTTTCCAGGAAAACCGGTGGCTCTCGGGCGTGAAGCCTATGTGTCCAACGCCCACGATTGCCACTCTAGTCATGCCTCTCCCCGCAAAGCCTGCTACTCCCGCAAGATATGGTCTCCCGATAAATAACTTCCTTCCGTCCTTGAACTGGGCAGCTTCCTTGACCGACCCCGCTCTATGTTGCCTGCGGGTCCCTCTACTGGCGACCGGAGAAGTCGATTAAACCTATATAGAGACCTCCACATCTTCAAACAGTGACGGAGTACTACTTCGACATCGAGACAGAGGGGGAGGACCCCCTACAGGACAGAATCGTGACGATCCAGTTTCAGCAGCTGGAGAACGGCAAACCCTTGGGCAACTTCAGCATCCTGGCGGAATGGGAGTGGGGAGAGAAGGAGATCATTCGTTCCATACTCGAGAAGGGGCTGATGGACGTGGGCTGGGACTTCGTACCCATCGGCAACAGGCTGAGTTTCGACATCACATTCATCGTGGAGAGAGCGGAGCGGCACAAGCTCCTCTCATGGGAGCTGGCTCAGCTCAAATTTTACTTTTTCAAGAAGCCCATGCTGGATCTCTGGCCCATCCTCGTACTGATGAACAGGGGCCGGTTCCAGGGCTCAAGCCTGACGAGATTCTCCCAGAAGAAGGACTCGGGCGGCATAGTTCCCGCCCTGTACAAGAAGGGGGAATATGAGGAGATCCTTCGATACATCGAGGAAGAGAGGGAGGCCGTTCTAGATCTTTATCATGAGGTTGGGTCCGTCCTCTCCGCCCTGGGTGACCGACGACAGGCCCGCCTGAGTGAAGGCTGACCACACAAGCTCTGAGGGAAGAGAAGGAGCTGGTGACGATGGAACTGAAGTTGAAGGAGGAGCAGAATCTCATCCGCAAGACGGTGAGGGACTTCGCTGAGAAGAGGGTCAGGCCTATCGCCCGAGAGCTCGATGCCAAGGCCCTCTTCCCACTGGAGACTGTCAAGGAGATTGGGCGATTGGGCCTACTGGGCATGGTTGTGCCTAAAGAGTACGGTGGCAACCTGACGGACTCGATATCCTACTGCATCGCCGTGGAGGAACTCGCCAGAGTGGATGGGTCCCACGCCCTCATCATGGCGGCCCACAACTCCCTCTGCACCTCACACATCCTGCTGGCGGGCAGTGATGAACAGAGGAAGGCGTATCTTCCCAGACTGGCGACTGGAGAGTTCATAGGCGCCTGGGCCCTCACGGAGCCCTGGTCGGGCTCCGATGCCTCGTCGATGAAGTCGAGGGCGGTCAAGGAAGGGGACGAGTGGGTCCTAAACGGGACCAAGAACTTCTGTACCAACGCTCCTTATGCGGACATCATAGTCGTCATGGCGATGACGGATCCCTCACTGGGATCCAAGGGGATAAGCGCATTTGCGGTGGGGCAGAACACGGCTGGGCTCACCATTGGGAAGGAGGAGGACAAACTGGGTGTACGGGCCTCCGCCACCTCTGAGGTCATCCTGGAGGACTGCAGGATCCCGGAGGAGGGCCTACTTGGAGAGCTGAACAGCGGATACCGCGATACCCTAAAGATTCTGGATGGTGGCCGCATCAGCATCGGTGCCATGGCCCTGGGAATTGCCCAGGGGGCCTTCGATGAGGCCCTTCGTTACTCAAGGGAGAGGGCACAATTCAGCAAACCCATCTCAAGTTTCCAGGCCGTTCAGTTCTTGTTGGCGGACATGGCGACCCAGATCGAGGCCGCACGACTCCTGGTATATCGGGCCGCTTACCTCAAAGACGCCGGTCTCCGCTACAAGAAGGAGGCCTCCATGGCCAAACTGTACGCCTCGGAGGCAGCCATGAGGATAACCACAAAAGCCATCCAGATCCATGGGGGATATGGATTCATCAAGGACTACCCCGTGGAGAGGATGTTCAGGGATGCAAAACTTTGCGAGATTGGCGAGGGGACCAGTGAGATTCAGAGACTAGTAATCGCCCGGGAGATCTTCGGTGTGGACTGAACCGGAGTTACGACTTGGTCTCTGATCCTTCTATTGCGCGTTCTGGTCAGACAGGAGGCAGACGATCGGAAGAGCCCCTTCCCTAACTTCCGAGGTATGCTTCTAGGGCCTCGAGACCGATCTGCGCCATCGCAGTCTCCCTATGAATCTTGAATCCCAGTCTCTGGTTTATCGATAACATTGGGGCGTTGGATGTCGCGTTTGTTGTAGTTATGACCTTTACCTGAGGGAATTCCCGGCGAACTCTCAAGAGCATCGCCGCCTTCAGCCACTTCCCCAATCCGCTTCCTCGAAATGGCTCCTTCACGCCAGTCAACCCCTGTTGAATCATCGTCTCTCTATCGGGCCAGTGGATCATCTCGGTAAGCCCCGAGATCTGCCCTTTAGCCTCTCGAGTTATCGCCGTGAGCCATGTACCCCCAACATCCTCGATTCTCGCTTCCCGGACTCTGAACGATTCAGGCGTGTGGATGATGTCATTCACGTCTAGGTCATCTAAGGGCACCTGATTGGCTGTCTCCTTGTAAATCTCGCTGTAATCTACGATGATAGATTCATCGATCCGATTCGTAAACCATTGAAGGGTTGAATAGGGGGACCGCGTAGGACCTTCCTCGGCCCAACGCTCAACCATCTGCCACTCTACTCGATCCAGGAAGAGTCTGTTTTCCTGGCCCTTCAAGGCGACCTGCGCGTTGATGGCTCTGATAAATGCCATCCCGTCCTCTTCGAAACAGCTGGAGAGGATCACCTCCTTCCCGTGTTCCTTCGCGAGCTTGGCGGCCTCTGCCAGTATCGTCCGACCCACGCCCCGCCTTCGAGAACTCCTCAGAACCTCGAGTTCGACGTAGGCGAGATGCTTGTTTGCATGATAACTAGGCGACTCCTCCCTGAAGGTGTAATAATCCAACGAGCCAATCTGCCCGCTAGGTTGGGCGGCATCCACGACGGCGAATCGAGAGATCTTCACATGAGGGTCTGGGCGCTTCATCAGTTTTTCCGTCGTCGTGTCTTCTGCTATAGGGTCCTTCGGATCTGTTTCCTCATGCCTGACGCGTCTATATGCATGAAACCTTGCCCACTCTCGCTCGGTGGCCGCTTCGGGCTCGAACGGGATGATTTCAATATTCATCGTGGCGACAGCAATTCCTGTGTATCTAATCTTTGGTGTTTCCTGTGACAATCTGGGATGGGATCCGAGTAATGGGGACTGCTCGCATCTGAAACCGGATCCCAGGGTAACCCAAGGCTGATATCCCTTCAAGTTCATGACGGGCGTGATGACCGTGGGTAAGGTCCCCGATAGGAAGCCGGAGGGCAGGGAGGGGCCTCCTGAAAGATATCCCAAGGATTCCAAGCATTACGCTGACCCCCTCAATTGGAAGTACCCCGTGCACACACCCTTCCATGCCCGGGCCGCCCGAAGGTACTTCGACAACCCTCTCAATCGGGCGAAGTACACTGAGGAGGAACAGGACTACATCGACTGGATGATCGATGAGGCCCTGCTCAGATTCGGGGTGGTGGAGGGAAGATCTCTGGAGGACAGGGTGGTTCCCTTCGAGAAGGACCTGGAGGAGATGGACCTGGAGGACCTCCTGGTATTCTTTCTCGGAAAGGACCGACTCAGGAGGGCTATGAAGATCGAAGAGGTCTCTCTATCCCGGAAGGAAGAGATGATAGAGGGAAAGGTCAAGAACTACCCCCTTCGGCTCGACCTCGGGGACAAGAGGATCGTGCACAGCTGTCCTGACTGGGAGAGAAGGTCGGGCGGAGGCCTCTTCTGTAAGCACGTCGGGGCAGCCTTCCTCAAGCTATCCGAGATGGAGGCCCTCCAGATCCTCAAGAAATTGGTGATTGAGAGGGACAGGTGGATCTTCCAGATGGAACCGGAAGTGGGCTAATCCCTGGCCCCGCTGTCTGCGTATCCCTTCCCTGTGTGCTCTCGAAAGGTCCCGGAAACAGGGTGCAGGCAGACGGGGCATCTGCCTCCCATGATACAGGCGCTACAGAGGTACTGGCCACACAAGTGCTGGTATATGCCGGCCGCGCCATGCCTCCTGCACGCACGCTGCACCGTCCTGGCATCAGCACCGGAGGGAGGACGATCGTCCGATCTCTCCTGCTCAGTCAGCGGTTCGAAGATCCGCAGGGCTCCTTCCAGCCTCTTGGCCTCGTACGCCCCTATTCTCAACGCTCTGGCCAGCGACAGCGCATCCCACTCCTCTTTTGGAACCTCCAAGGCCAACTTCATGAGACGCTCCATCCCTGGGGCCTGTTCCTCTGAGAGCTCCAGCGTGAGAACTCCCTGCATGTACTCGAGGACTCTCCTCACGTGGTAGAGATCCAAATCCGGGAACTCCTGAATCACCTCGTAGAAGCGAGGTAAGCCAACCGATGCGGCCGATATCGTCGAGAGGACATCTCGGGATAGGGCCTCAAGACTCCGGAGCTCGCCCTCGGGGAGGGAGAGGACGTCCAGAGGCTCTGGCTCGTTCACATAACCGGTGACCTCATCCAAGAGGTCAACGGGAACATTGCAGTATTTGAAGACCTCTTCTCTGGTTGCAGGGCGAGAGTTCACAGCCTCGAACTCTAGAATCCTCCATGCAAACGCCTTGACCCTCTCTCCCCGTTGTGTCTCATCTACGCGCCTGCCACCTTGCAGCGCCTCGTCCAAAGTGGGGTTCGAGGAGAGGGCCCTCTGATACGAGTCCCGGGCCTCCTCGTACATACCAAGCTCCAGGTAGGCGTCGCCCGTGGCACAGAGAGAGTCTGCGTCCTTCGGCCTGATCTCCAGGGCGACGGAATAGGACTGCATCGCATCTTGCCAACGCCCAAGCTTCCCGCAGAGGCGCCCTCTACCCTTCCACAGTTCGGCATCCCTCGGGTCTATCTCTATGGCCTGATCATAAGAGGCAAGGGAGGCCCCCTCCTGTCCCAATGCCATGTAGAGGTCTGAACATCTCAGCCAGACTTTCTTCGATGGGAGGGACCCGCCAGCCACCATTTCGAGGGCATCGAGGGCCTCCTCGTTCTGACCGAGGGCCGCCAGGACCTCTGCCTTGAGCATCCAGATCTCCTTGTCTCCGCCTCTCCTGCCGGAAACGGCCTCGAGATGTTGGAGAGCCTCATGGTGTCTACCCAGATTCAGAAGAAGGGAGCCCTTGGAGGTGAGAAGGTCCGCCTCATCCGGATGGCTAGAAAGGGCGTCCTCCACGATCCTCAGACCCTCTTCGGCCCTCCCAAGATGCAAGAGTGCAATGCCCTTCTTAGCCAGTACAGCGGGATCTGACCCGCCATAGTAGAGGGCCTGGTTGAGACTCCGCAGGGCCTCCTCCCACCTACTCCCCTCAAGAAGCACTCGGGCCTTCCAGTAGTGGGAGCTCGGATCAGACGAGGACTGATCTAACAGGGCCTCGATGGACCTGATGGCCTCCTCGAACCTGTTCAGATGAGCCAGGCTTAGTGCCCTGCCCTTCAGGGCCTCGACGTCATCCGGGATCAGGGCCAGAGCCGTATTGAATGCAGTGAGAGCATCCTCATGTCTCTCCAGCCCGGCCAAGGCTTCGCCTCTCATCCTCGATGCCCGGCTATTACTCCTATACCTGGAGATCACCTCGTCACAAACCTGGAGGGCTTCCTGGTAGTCCCCCAACGTGACCATCACTTTGGCCTCTTCCAGTTTCGGGGCCGGATCGTCAGGGTTGAGCCTGGATGCCCTCTTGAGGCACTCCAGGGCCTCTGTCGTCAAGTCGATGGAAGCAGCAAGGGATGCCCTGAGGATCCATGCTTGAGTGTCGTCTCGGAGGACCTGGGTCAAGGCGATTGAAGATTCATAAGCCTCCCTGGTGCGTCTGAGCTCACCGAGGCAGTGTATCCTAGCGCGTAGGAGTTCTGAATCGTTCTCGCCGTGTAACATTCCATCACCCAATGCCCTGAGAGCCTCGTCGTAGTCCCCCAATTTCATCAGGCATTCGGCCATTCTGAGCCTCGCAGAGTCCTCCCCCGGCTGCACCTCCAGGACCCTCTCGAAGAAGTGTAGGGCGTCCTGAGGCTTATCATCTCGAAACAGGGCCATGCCCAGTGCCAACAATTCCCTGCTCTCTCCCTTCAACTCCACCGCCCTCTCAAGGCACTCAATGGCCTCCTTCAGGCCGTTTGACTCCTGCAGTGAGAGACCTCTATAGTACCAACATTCGGGATCCTCATGAATCTCTAGCGCCCTCTCGAAGGCGGTTTCAGCCTCACGATAGGATCTGAGGGTGAATAGGCAGACCGCGGATCCCTTCCAAGCCTCGAAATTTCCTTCATCTGCTGAAATAGCCTTCTCGTATGTTCTCAGAGCGCCCCCTGGTCTTCCCTGATCCGAGAAGAGCTTCGCCTTCAAGAGGAGGAGCCCTACATTGCCCGGTAACTCCCTGAGACCCCTATCACAAGCGCGGAGCGCAAGCTTGACCTTTCCGAGCTTAGCCGCTGCTTGAATCAATTCAAGGTGGGCTTCCTCGGACTTCGGATCGAGTCTCGCAATATGCTCGCAGCAAGCATGCAGCGCTTTCGATGGACCAAAACTCTTCAATATGTCCCTCCTAGATTGTAGGAGTTCAATGTCGGGATGCAGTCTCGCAGCCTTCGTCAGGGCCTTGAGGGCCTCCTCTCTTCTATTCATGCCGTTAAGGGCCATGCCTTCGTACCGAAGGGCGTCATAATCCCGAGGATGCGCCTCAAGGATGCAGCGACTAGCCCTGAGGGCAATCTTCCAGAATTTGGCCTTCGAGGCTAGCTCCGCGGCACTAGCATAGACATCAGAGTCATTATGGCCTGCATCGACCACGCCCTCCAGCAATTTCTGAGCCTGTTCCGGATGGCCCGAATGAATGCAGATGCGTGCTTCATCGAGTAAGACGTCCCATCGCTGGGGATGTAGGTCTGAAATGTGCCTGCAGACCTCCCTGTACTCGTCCCACTTCTTCGATCTACGGAGGGATTCTCTCCACCCCTCAAGCACATCTACGCCCTCCGGCGCGATCTCGAAGGCCCGCCGATAAGCCAGGACTGCCTCCTCATGCCTGTCCGTCTCGAGGAGGAGTCTCCCAAAACGCTTCAGTAGCTCCAGATTATATGGCTCGTAACGCAGACCAACCTCCAGGGAGCGAGCCGCGTCAGAGTAGCGACCTAGCCCTTCCTCCGCAGCGGCCCTAGTCAGCCAAAGATCCGAACGGGTTGACTTCAGCTCAATAGCCGAACACACGCAATCGTAGGCCTCCTGCCAGCGATCCATTCCCAGAAGGATTCGCGCCTTGCCTAGGAAGGCGTCCACGCACCTAGGGTCCTCCTCCAGAGCCCGGTCGAAGGCCTCCAGGGAGCCATGCATGTCACCCCCCTCCCGAAGGCGGATCCCCTTCAGCATCCATAGTCTGGCGGATGGCCCTTCAATGCTCTCAATGGCATCCCAGGCCTTGAGCCATGGTCCCTCTCCGTCTGCGGCGTTCCAGAAGACCTCCAACGCATCCTTCTCCTTCCCCTCCTTTCCGAGGAGTTCTCCCTTCAGGAGCAGTAGG
>JAJISG010000215.1 GCA_022848835.1 Thermoplasmatota archaeon
AAACCCGAAGAAGCCTCCCACGATGGCAAACACCTTACCGCCGGTCCCGTCCTTGAGGTATAGCTCCACCTCGGGCATGGCGTAGCTCGCCATGTGGATGTGTATCTCCCTCAGGTCATATGCGTCCGCAAAGTCTATGAGAAGGGCGTCGGTGGAGGTGGCCCTCCACATGGTCGACGAGGACTCATCGATGGCCTTGGAGGGCTCGTAGCCCGAGGTCCAAGTGGAGGCCGTCGCCGTCCCGCCATTGGAGGCGGCGGCGAAGTTCAGGTAGCTTGGATCCGACGGCAGCGTGGCGGCCGCCTGCGGCGCCTGAAACATCACTATCAAGAGAAAGAGAGTCACAGCCAGGCTCAAGATACGACTTAGCCAAGGTCTCATTCCCCACACCCTCCCCTTGGGCCGATTCGGAGACAACTGCCAATTACCTCTAACTACATAAAGATAATGATTCGGAGAGAAAGAACATTCGAATCCATTAGCGGCAAGCTTTCTAGGAAAGGTCACCAAGGACTGCTGCGACAATGTCGATTGCCTCTCTCTACCAGTCGCCAATGGAAAGTCTTAACTGGAATTCTTTAGAGCGAGGAATCGCGAGAGATAGCTTCCCCGAGAAGTGCTGGGCGATAGATGGTCTCCCTTATATATCGCCCAATCTCTCGATTCCCCGCGTGGGACCCCTCACCGTGAGCTATGACAGGCTGAAGGAGTATGTCGACTCCTCCGGAATGTACAAGATGTACGAAGAGGGGGAGGAGATCGTCCTCATCTTCGAGCCAACTTTCATCGAGGCCAGTTTTCACGGCTCCGGAGCTCGCACCTTCATAACCTGCAAGAGGGAGGGTGACCTGGTCACCGTCCAGCGGTTCGAAATCGAGGATGAGGAGGGGGAGAAGAGGGAGCTCGATCTGGAGGCCGCTAGGGAGTCTCTTGCGGCGTGGCTCGAGACGGTGGAAGACTAAGCCTCTTCCTTTCGAATTTTGTTGAACAAGTCTCTTAAGAGCTCCTGCCCAGGCATGTCTCGATTCGAGGATGAGACCTATATCCCCCTGGAGAAAGCACGGTCCCTTCGCAGTCTTCCTAGGCGCACTCTTCCTTCTGAGCTACTACCTCCACCAGAACCTCTCCCTCCTCCTCCCGGCCCTCTACTCCGCCCGTGTACTGATACAGCTGGCCCTGGCCGCCAGCGTGATAGCGATCCTTCGCAACGTCGTCGGCATCAGGGCCTTCGGCACCTTCTCCCCCGTCATCATCGCCCTCAGCATGATCTACACAGGCCTGCCGATGGGACTCCTCCTATTCACCGGGGTAATGCTCGTGATGATCCTCACCAGGGCAGCCCTACACGGTCAGCGGATTCAGCAGAGCCACCGCGCCGCCATCATGGTGCTCATGGTGGCCCTAGTGGCCACCCTGGTGGCGACCCTGGGCTCCAGGTTCGGACAGCCGGAGGCCTCCTTCGTCCTCCTCTTCCCTGTAGTCATCACCTCCTGGGTAGCCGACCGCTACCTGGAACAGGTGGATAAGGTCGGATGGGGGTCACCGACGAAGGCCCTGCTGTGGACCATACTACTCGTAGCCACCGCCTATCTGGTGATAGCGCAGGACCCGTTGGTTGACTACTTCACGCAGGAGCCGTTGATGTGGCCGCTGCTCGTCCTGCTCCACTGGTTCCTGGGTACCCGAGTGAGGATGCGGGTCTCGGAGAAGCTACGCTTCGGACCCCTGAAGAGGCTGGAGGAGGTCGTCCTCAACGGCGGCCTCTCGAAGACCATCCTGACGCTGAACAGGAGGAACAGGCAATATGTGGACCGCTATAACCCGCCGGAAGTGATGGGGAGCCTCAACAAGTCCAGAGCCAAGGCCCTCATGCTTTTGGAAGGCATCCCGGTGCCGGACAACTACCTCCTGGTGTCAAGGAAGGAGGAGATGTCCGAGGCTTCGGAGGTCTTCCTGAAAGCGCGGAGCTTCGCCCTGAAGCCCGCCGACGGCTATGGCGGCGAGGGGATCGTCATCGTCCATCAACGGGAGGGGGATAGGTACGTAACCGGCAGAGGCCCGTTGCGGCTGGAGGACCTCCTGCAGCACCTGGCCGCCATCCTGGAGGGGGACTACAACGCGGGGAACCCGGATGAGGCCCTAGTGGAAGCTCTGGTGGAGACCCATCCCGCCCTCAGAGCCATTGCAGTCGAGGGGGTCCCCGACATTCGGGTTCTCTGTTTCCGCGGCTACCCCATCATGGCGATGCTCCGCCTCCCTACAAGGCAGTCGGACGGCAAGGCCAACCTTCACCTGGGAGCAGTGGGCGTCGGGGTGGGGATTGGGACGGGAGTCATCACCTTCGCCACGTGGAAGGGCGAGCTTGTAGAACGCCATCCCGACACGGGGACCAGGCTCCTGGGCTTCCACCTACCCTTCTGGGAGGAGATACTGGAGATCGCGTGTGAGGCCCAGAGGGCGTCCGGCCTCGGGTTCGCCGGGGTGGACGTCGTCCTGGATGCCCGGAGGGGGCCCCTCGTCCTCGAGGTCAACCGGAGGCCCGGTCTCGACATCCAGAAGGCCAACGGCTGCGGTCTGGTACCACGCCTCGAGGCCATAGAGGCGCTGCAGGTCATAGAGGAGCCCTCCCAGGTACGCGTCCTCAGGGCCATGGAGATGGACCGTCGGAGATGGAGAGCCCCCGCCTCGCCCACTGCCCCTCCCGAGGGGCCCATGGCTCCTCCCAGCCACCTCCACGCCCCCCCTCCCTCGCATCCGACGGGGGGCCACTGAGATGACTCGCGACAGGATCGCAAGGGATGTGGTGGCGAGAGTCCGGAAGGCGCAAATAAAGAGAGGGGCGATGGTGGTGGTAGCCCTGCTTGTGGCGGCCCTTCTCATCGCCTTCCTGGCAGCCGCAGGCGTGATCAGTCTGCCGCTGACGGGATTGCCGATGCGGGAGGACCAGTTGTGGATCTCCCAGCTTACCCAGGCCGACCGGCTCCAGGAACTCGGGTACGATGGGGCGGGCGTGACCATATGCCTGGTGGACACGGGGATTGACCTGATACATCCGGACCTAGCTGGCGTTCACATAGTGGCCTGGAGGGACTTCATCAGTGGTAGAGCTCTGCCCTACGATGACGGGGGTCACGGTACCGCGATGGCGGGGCTCATAGTTGCCGACGGAAGGGCGAAGGGGTTAGCTCCGGGCGCCTCTCTCATCGTGGCCAAGGCCCTCAGGTCCAACGGTACAGGGAGCTCAGACACCATCGGCGAGGCCATCGGATTCTGTGTGGACCCGAACGGGGATGGCGATGCGGGCGATGGTGCCGACATCATCTCCCTCTCCCTAGGGGCCCAGAGGACCCCCTTCTCCACAAACGCGGCGTCCAAGGCAGCGGAGGAGGCCACCACGAAGGGCGTATTCGTGGTCTCCTCAGCGGGAAACGACGGTCGAGAGGATGATGGTGATGTGGGAACGCCTGCCGACACACCCCTGGTTATCGCCGTGGGCTCCCTCAACCACCAACTGGAAGTGGCCGCCTTCAGCTCCAAGGGCAACAACAGCCCCACGATGCAGAATTCGAGGGTAGACCCCAACCTGAAGCCAGAGTTCACACTGCCGGGGGTCGGTCTCGTCACCACGGCCATGGGCTCCTCCTACACCAGCATGACGGGTACCTCGATATCGGCGGCCCTCCTCTCTGGCCTCCTGGCACTCCTCCTCCAGGCCCATCCGAGTTACGCGAAGGTGGGGGCGGAGTCAGTCGTCCAGATGAAGAACATCCTCATGCTCACCAGCCTCCCCCTAGAAGGGCAGGAGACGCCCCATGACGACTGGTATGGCTACGGGTTGATACAGGTGCATGAGGCTCACCTAATCCTCCTGTCCGGGAACCCGACGATGCTGGGCCCGTGGGAGCAGGTCGTGAGTATCAATCAGTGAAAAGGCGTGAGAAGCTTTTTGTAGGCCCCGGGAGAGGCGTCTCCAGGTGATCCTATGAACATGGTACAGGTCGCGGTTCTCCTGCTGGGCATCACACTGGGATGGCTTCTCATCTTCGCCGTCCGTCGCTACAGGGTTCAGTGGGGCGCCTTCGCCAGCTTCATGGCCGTGATTCTGGGCATCAGCCTCATCAAGTTCCTCTACGCCTCCGATCTCCTCCCATACTACGCCATCGGCCTCTTCGTGGGATTCTTCGGAAACATGGCCGTGAGAATGGCGGGTACGATCGTAGGTGGGAAGGTGGGAGAGGGCCTGCTGGAGATCTCCGCCTTTCGCGTGAAGGCTGAGGCGGTTGAGACAGATGACGTGGGAAGAGGTCAAGAGGGCCAGAGCGAGGCATGAGGCTGAGCTTCTCCGCAAGGCCAACGTACTGGGATTGGCGGTAGGCAGGAAGGTCATCGGCGGGGAGGAGACGGATGAGCCTTGTGTCGTCATCCTGGTGCGGAAGAAGGTCCCCGAGGAGGAGCTGAAGCCCCGGGATGTGGTCCCGAAGAGGGTAGACAGCGTAAGAACGGATGTGGTGGAGACGGGGGAATTGAGGGCCCTAGGTCTTCCCCTTCTCGAAACCCAGCAGAAGCCCACAGATCGAATGCGACCTGCTCCAGGCGGTGTGAGTGTGGGACATTACCGCGTGACGGCCGGGACCCTGGGGTGTGTCGTCCGACGAGGCTCCCGGGCCTTCATTCTCTCAAACAACCACATACTGGCGGATGAGAATCGAGGCCGAAAGGGTGACCCGATTCTTCAGCCAGGTCCCTTGGATGGAGGTGAGCAGCCCCAAGATGTGATCGCCTGCCTCGACGAGTTCGTCCCAATACGATGGATTCCGCGAGGCCTTCGACGCCTGCTCCCCTCATCCTCACTGAGAAACCTGGTGGACTGCGCTCTTGCCATGCCCCTTGAAGAGGCGGATCTGGCTGATGAGATTCGCCTCATCGGTTCTATCGACGGTAGACACGAGGCCGCCATCGACCAGATGGTTGCCAAGAGCGGGCGGACTACGGGTCTGACGAAGGGCAGAGTGACCCACCTTGAAGCTACGGTCACCATAAGCTACGGGGAGGGTAGGAAGGCCATCTTCGAGGACCAGATATTGACTTCGAAGATGTCCGAAGCAGGGGACAGCGGATCCCTCGTGGTCAGCGAGGGAAAGAGAGCCGTAGGGTTGCTCTTCGCCGGTGGTGACACGGTCACTGTTCTCAATAGAATCGAGAATGTACTCTCGACGCTTAGGGTGGAGATCGAGGACGGGAAGATCGTGGGGGAGATTCCGATGCGCTAGAGATAGCGATGCATTGGGAACAATAGGGGCGAGGACAGGTCTGTCATCACGCTGGATTCCCCGAGGGACTCCGCAAAAGGTTTTAATCGAATCTAGCCATCGCAGGCCGACGCAGCATGCAACAGATCTGGGTGGAGAAGTACAGGCCCAAGAGCCTCGATGAGGTCGTCAATCAGGACGAAGTGGTGGATCGTCTCAAGGCCTACGTCAGGACGGGAAATCTCCCTCATCTTCTCTTCGCTGGCCCCGCGGGCACGGGAAAGACCACCTGCGCAATCGCCCTCGCCAGGGAACTCTTCGGAGAAGACTGGCGGACCAACTTCGCCGAAACTAATGCGAGTGATGCTCGCGGGATAGACGTTATCCGAACCACAATCAAGAACCAGGCCCGGATGGCGCCTATTGGAGCCAGAGGTTTCAAGATCCTTTTCCTGGACGAGGCGGACCACCTCACCAACGACGCCCAGGCCGCCCTCCGCAGGACCATGGAGATGTACACACGAACGGCCCGCTTCGTCATCTCCGTCAACTACTCCAGCAGGATAATCCCGCCCATCCAGAGCCGCTGCGCCCTGTTCAGGTTCCGGCCCCTCAAACCCGAGCATGTGACCGCCTATGTGTCCCGCATAGCGAAGGCGGAGGGCTTGGAGGTGAAGGAAGATGGCATGGAGGCCCTGGTGTACGTCGCTCGAGGCGACTTGAGGAAGGTCACCAACGCCCTCCAGGTGGCGGCCGCTCTCTCCAACGTCATCGACTCCGATTCCCTCTACAGGGCCGCTGGTGCTGCGAGACCCGAGGACGTCCGCCAGATGGTGGAGGCGGCCCTGAAGGGCGACTTTCTGGGGGCCAGGACGATGCTGGACGATCTCTTGATTGAGTATGGTCTGGCAGCCGAGGATCTCATGAAGGAGATATACCGGAGTGTGTACGACCTCGGCATCCCGGACGAGATCAAGGTCGAGATGGTGGACCGGGTCGGTGAGACCGACTTCAGGCTGATCCAGGGCAGCAACCCCCGAATCCAGCTGGAGGCCCTGCTATCCAGCTTCGCCTTGATGGGGAGAGGCCTGGGGGGGACGGAGTAGGCTGTTATCCACAAAGAGAATGATAGCCTAACCTTTATTAGCGCTCTGACGGAGGCTTCGCAGGCGTCAGAATGAGGACTGCATCAAGGCATCTCGGTAGACTCTCTCCAAAGTTGCTGAATGTCATCTTCTGGATACCCTTTGTCGCCATCGCCATTGCCTCATTCTTCATGGCGCCCTCCCTGGGGTACTTCTACTCCCCTGAGCTCTCCCTGGCGACCTACGGCACCGCAGTCCAGGCGGTTGGTGCCCTCCTGGCCATCGTCGCGGCTGGCCTCTTCATGATGAAGCTCAAGATCGATTCTACCGTCAGCAACCTGGAGGAGCGGACCCTGGGGGTTCTCAACAACCGCCTCGGCTGGTCGGCCATCAGGTGGAGTGACGACCTGGAGGAGCACTTGGAGGAGGAGCTGGTGGGTGCAGCCTATCCCGACGTGGGGCCAGTCCAAGCCTCCGGAGACTATCTGGAGAAGGAGCTAGACGAGCTGCTAGACGCCATCCTGGCGAAGGACAGCCCAGGGGGGCAGGCACAGCAGGAGGTGGTCTACCAGGAGGCGAGGACCACCTTGAGCTCCGACGTGAAGGAGGTCCTGGGCGCCATGAGGGAGCGGAGATCCCTCCTAGCCCGTCGCCGGGACCTCATAAGGGTCATGGGCGGGCCAATAGCCATGCTCGCTGTGCTGGTGGCGTCTGCCGCTTGGGCGCTGCCCGCCAGCGGTGGCTTCCTTGCGGCCCAGGCCAACTTCAACACCGCCTTGCTGTTCATGGAGACGTACGGAGGTGTAGTCGCCCTCCTGTTCACGGTTGTCGCTGCTTTGAGAGCAGCCCTATCCT
>JAJISG010000216.1 GCA_022848835.1 Thermoplasmatota archaeon
AACTGGACCGCCATGGATTCGTTCGACTTCACCCTGGATCACGATACGAACTGGACCCAGACCTATACGTTCTCGATACCTGACCCGGGCACGTGGAAGGTAGAGCTCCTCCTCTACAGGGACGGCGATTTCTCCGCCTCCTACAGAAACCTCCACCTGTTCGTGACCGTGAAATAGGTCCTCTGTGCATCCGTCGTGGCTAATCGTGGTTTTATTACAGGTAAAGCTTGTTTACTCATACTCCACTTACAGTCGCGATGAAGACAGTAACCATCAGCTCCAAGGGGCAGATCACTCTTCCAAAGGAGCTTCGAGAGCGCTACCACCTCTTTGAAGGGGAGGAGGCTCTCATTATGCCCACGGCGGAAGGCATACTCATTAAGCATAGGAGGGTGAACTTGAGGGGCATCCTTTCTGGGAAACTTGACGTGGAGGCCTTTGCCAGAGACCTGCATGACCTGCGGAGGGAGCGGACTCTCTGAAGGAGGATGTTGCAGATACCATGGCCTGGGCTCGCTATCTGGTGGATGCCCCACGCACTATCCCCTAATCAGAGTGCCTCAGAGTGGCCTCGAGGCCTTCCCTCAGGTCGACGGAGGATGTGAAGCCCAATCTCTCCTTCGAAGTGCGCGGGTCGACCCAGAGGTGTCGGATGTCCCCCGATCGGAAGGTGCCCTTCATGTCTGGCGAGATGTCGGATCCCATCATTTCGTTCAGAAGCTCTGCCAGCTGGAGCACCGTGACCGGCTTGCCCGTCCCGATGTTTACTATCAGAGTTTCGTCCACGGCCGCTTCCAATGACAACAGATTCGCCCTGACGACGTCTTCGACATGTATGTAATCCCTTGTCTGAAGGCCATCCTCATGCACAGTCGGCGGCACGCCGACTTGCAGCCTGCTGTAGAAAGTAGTACACACGCCCGCGTAGGGACCAGAACGCTGTCTGGGACCATAGACGTTGGCCAACCTCAGGATGACAGCTGGTATTCCCAGCTTCCTCGAGGCGGCTTCGAAGAGCTTCTCCTGGGTTAGCTTTGTGAGGCCATAGGTAGACATGGGGGTTGGCGTCTCCCCTTCAGATGTAGCCTGGGGTTCCAGCGGCCTTCCGCAGTCGGGGCAGAGAACATCCCACTCTCCCCTCTCCAACTGCTCCTTAGGCCTGGGATCTGCCTTCACGGGGCCACAGTTCGAACAGACATAGGAGCCCTCACCGTAGACCGCCACGGAGGAGGCGAGGATGAGCCGTTCCACCAATGTCGCCCCCCCCACGATTGAGTCCAACAGAGTGGCGGTGCCCATCACGTTCACATCTACGTACTTTCCTGGGTCCCGCGCACTTTCCTCCACGTCGATGAGGCTTGCCAGGTGGAAGAGGACCTCCACATTCTCCGAGGCCTTACTTACGGCGTCCGCGTCCCTGATATCCTGCCAGAGATACTTAGCCCTGGGGTTGAGATATGGCGGCTGGTTCCTATCGTGCACCGCCGGCTCCAAACTGTCTAGGACGATCACCTTGTGACCACTGTCGATGAGGGCATCTACCAGGTGACTACCGATGAAGCCCGCGCCTCCGGTCACCAGCACGTTCATGAGCATCGGGCAGATGTACGTGGCCCACTTAAGC
>JAJISG010000217.1 GCA_022848835.1 Thermoplasmatota archaeon
CTTCGGCGCGTGGACGCCCACCTCATCATCGTGGGTGTCGGCGACCACGCGAGGAAGCTCGAGACGATGGTCACCGACCTCGGCCTCCGGGATAGGGTCGTCTTCGTGGGCCGGGTCCCTTCGAGGGAACTGCAGAGCTACTACGCTGCCTGCGATCTCTTCGTCCTCCCCTCGATATCCAGGCTTGAGGCCTTCGGCATCGCGGCCCTGGAGGCGATGGCCAGCGGAAAGCCGGTGGTGGTTTCCGATGTGCCCGGCATTAGGGAGGTGATAGCCGATGGGGTCGATGGACTCCTCGCCGATCCCATGAACCCGGAGGACATAGCAGGCAAGATGCGGGATCTCCTGGAGGATCCAGAGAGGAGACGCAGGATGGGCTCCCGCGGCCGACGCAAAGTGGAGGAGAGATTCGCCGTGAGGCCTGTCGTCGATAAGTTGGAGAGGTTCTACGCCCGCATTCAATCCACGACGCTCAGCTCATAAGGGTTGCCATCGCGGTCCCAGGCCCTCCAAGAGTCGGCAACGAAGGGAGAGGCAACGATGATATGGACGTACCCCAGCCTCTGAAAGAACTCTAGGTCCTCCTGTGAGGGGTCTGCGTTGGGACCGGGATGTGAGTGGACTGTCCCCACCACGCTGAAGTCGATGGGCAGCATGTGTAGCCGAAAGATGGCGTGGGACTCTCCTCCAATGGTCCCAGGAACCAGCAGGATCTCGGAAACCACGCCGCCCTCGGCTCTGAGGATGGCTCCGAACTCCATGGGGTAGGTGTCACGGGACGCCTCCAGGATCATCTCCAGGGTCTCTCTTCGGATGGATCGTGCCCGTCTCCTCAAGGGGCGGGCCCCTCCATCAGCTTCTCATTTACCTTGGAGTAGAAGGTCCTGCTGAAGCGGACGAAACGGGCCTTCTTCTCAGATATTGTGAAATGCACCGTCTGCCCGCTCTTCAGTTCACTCTCCTGCTGGCCGTCGAGGACCATGACGCATGCGCCAGGCCCGAACAGCTCTACGACGACACTAGTATCTGCGGGCACCACGGTAGGTCTCAACGTCTGGCGAAAGGGCGCCAACGCGGTGATGACGAAGGCCCTGACCCTGGGGTCCACTACAGGACCACCGGCGGACATGGAGTAAGCGGTCGATCCAGTAGGAGTCGCCACAATAATGCCATCCCCCTCGATCCTCGACACCATCTCCCCATCCACCGAAACCTTGAACCGCCGGACCTTTGCCAGGCTCGCTGTGTGGATGACGGCTTCGTTGGTGCAGTCGGGCAGCCTCTTCTCGCCTACTCGTACCTTGAGCTTTATCCTCTCGTCGATGTAGAACTTACCCTCGGCGAGTTCCTCGAGGACCCGCTCCATGTCATCCAAGCCCACCTCCGTGAGGAAGCCGACCCTGCTTATGTTGACTCCAAGGATATTGAAGTCTCCCATCTGAAGGGCCCTCAGGATGGTGCCGTCCCCACCTACTGTCACCAAGTGGTCGATGCTCATCTCGTCAAGAGAGGATCCCGTCTCCCCCAAGACTACCGCTAGGTCCTGCTCAATGAGAATCTCGTGCTCCCTTCTGAGAACGTCGATGACCTTCTTGGTCGCCCCGACGGCCTGGGAGGACTTGGGGTTCGCTGTCACTCCGAATCTCACAGGATCGCCTCTAGCAGTTTTCTATCGCCTAGTGCAAGCAGGTTGGAGCGGTAGGTGGGATCAAAGGGCATGTTTAGAACATCGCCCTGTAGGTCATAAACCTCACCACCCGCCTCTCTAACGATGAGGCTGCTCGCCGCAACGTCCGTAATCCTCAACTCCAGGTTCCTAGCGGTGCTGTTCATGTAGTAGAGGTCCGCAGCCCCCGAGGCCACCATGCACATGTCCAGAGATGCGGCCCCCAGGTTCCTAAGCCTCCTGCACTTGTGCGCTAGCTTGAAGGATTTCTCGTGAGCGTTGGCGCCGAGGTAGATGGAAAAGAGGGATCTCTCCCTTGAGTAGGAGGAGACCCTGATCCTCTGACCGTTGAGCCAGGCTCCTCTGTCCTTCTCTGCCTCGTAGGTCCATCCGTTCGTCAAGTCCTTCACTACAGCAAACCGGGCGCCCACCATGTCCTCTCTGCAGATGGCCAGGGACACGGAATAGACAGGAATGCCTGCCAGGGCATTGTGGGACCCATCCACAGGATCCACAACCAGAGTCCACTCGCTGTCACGATCGATGAACTCCGACTCCTCACTGAGGAAGTTCAGCGCTGCGTCGGCTTCATCCAGCACGCTCTCGACGGCCTCCTCCGCCTTCCTATCCACGAGGGCTGTCGGGGACCCATTGGCTCCCATTCCGACCTCTTCGTGCCACTCATCCTTCGGCAGTCTCCTGAGGGCCTCATAGGCGGCCTCTGCAGCTCTGACCAGTAGCTCTCTCACGGTGCATCCAAACCCCTCGCATCTATAATAGCTTGAGGCCGTTGCGGTGAGTGATCACCTGCCTCTGGAGCCCGCAATCTTACTTGTCGTCCTAGATATGCTTATATAGAAGGCCTAATATACACGACCAACAGAATCTATGCCTATTGGAGGAAAGAAGTATGATATCGGGCGGAACGCCTATATTGGTCCTCAAGGAAGGGACCACGAGGGAAAGGGGCAAAGGTGCCCAGTTTAACAACATTGCAGCGGCGAAAGCAGTAGCTGATGCGGTGAGATCTACCCTGGGCCCGAGAGGAATGGACAAGATGCTCGTGGACAGCCTGGGGGATGTAGTGATAACCAATGACGGAGTCACGATTCTCAAGGAGATAGACATTGAGCACCCCGCAGCGAAGATGATAGTGGAGGTGGCCAAGACCCAGGATGAGGAGTGCGGCGACGGGACGACCACCGCTGTTGTCCTCGCTGGTGAGCTCCTCAAGAAAGCAGAGGATCTGGTTGAGCAGAACGTCCACCCTACGGTCATAGCCCAGGGATACAGGATGGCGGCCGACAGGTCCCGAGAAACGCTGGACAAGATCTCCCAGAAGGTCTCCTACAACGAAGCAGGGAAGCTGAAGGATGTCGCCATGACCGCCATGATAAGCAAGAGCGCCTCGGCCCATCGGGATCAGCTGTCTGACGTGGCGGTGAAATCGGTCCGGGCCGTTGCCGAGAAGGTTGGCGACAGGTGGACCGTGGATCAAGATAACATCCAGATCACGAAGAAGCAGGGAGGTAGTATCTCCGACACCGAGGTGATAGAGGGCATTATCGTGGACAAGGAGAGGGTCCACACCGGTATGCCACTACAGGTCAAGAAGGCCAAGATCGCCCTGGTCGACGCAGCCCTAGAGGTGAAGAAGACGGAGTTCGATGCCCGTATCGAAATCTCCGACCCAGCTCAACTTCAGGCCTTTCTGGATGAGGAGGAGAACATCCTTCGTAGGATGGTGGACACCGTCAAGAAGAGCGGCGCTAACGTCCTCTTCTGCCAGAAGGGCATCGACGACCTGGCCCAGCACTTCCTGTCCAGGGAGGGTATCTACGCTATCCGAAGGGTGAAGAAATCGGATATCGAGAAGCTGGCCAAGGCCACTGGGGCAGAAGTGGTGACGAAGCTGGACGAGCTGTCCAAGGGCGACCTCGGTAACGCCAACGAGGTTTACGAGAAGAAGATTGGCGACGACAAGATGACCTTCGTTACGGGGTGCAAGAACCCCAAGGCGCTCTCCATCCTTGTCAGGGGCGGCACAGAGCATGTAGTGGATGAGGTGGAGAGGTCCGTCGTGGACGCCAACTCCGTGGTGGCGGTGGCCATCGAGGATGGTAAGCTAATCACCGGAGGAGGCTCCTCAGCCATGGAGATAACCGTAGCCCTTCGAAGTTACGCACCTAGTGTAGGCGGCAGGGAGCAGATGGCTATCGAGGCTTTCGCGGACGCCGTAGAGGTCCTCCCGCGAACGCTAGCGGAGAACGCCGGCTTGGATCCCATCGACACCCTCATCGACCTGCGGAAGGAGCACAAGAAGGGCAAGAAGCACGCCGGAATTAACGTCTTCACCGGGAAGATAGTAGACATGCAGAAGGAGAAGGTGCTGGAGCCGATAAGAGTCGGAACCCAGGCCATCGACTCCGCGACGGATGCCGCGGTTATGATCCTGAGGATCGATGATGTCATCGCCTCCAGAGGCGGAGAACCGGCGATGCCTCCGGGCGGACCGGGTGGCCCCGGTGGCATGCCGGGCGGTATGGGCGGCATGGGCGGTATGGGCGAAGGGGAATTCTGAGTTAAGGATGTCTCCTAATAGATAGTTCGCCCTTCGAGAGGCGGTAGCCTTGCCGAAGGAACGCTCCGACGCGAAGATGTCTCGGCGACCAACCAAGAAGCAGCTGGAGTCTGACCTTAAGGACATGCAGCGAGAGCTCAGCGGTAAGGAGGAGCGGATTGATGAGCTTTCGAGCAGGCTCGCATACCTTCAAGCCGAGCTCGAGAACCTAGTCAAGAGGTCCGAGAAGGAGAGGCGGGAGACGCGCCGCTTCGCCACCGAGGCCCTCGTGAAGCACATCCTTCCCGTAGTGGACGAGTTCGACCTCGCCTTAAAGTCTATGAAGGATAGAGACGATGAGTTCGGCAGCGGCGTCCGAATGATCTATGAGAACTTCATCAAGGTCCTCCAATCCCAAGGGCTGCAGGATATTGAGGCTGAGGGGGAGGCCTTCGATCCTTACCTTCATGAGGCCGTGGCTTACGTGGAGGAGGGCGGGGCGAATGGGGAGATCGTGGAGGTCCTTCAGAAGGGATACAGGATGGATGAAAGGATACTGAGGCCCTCTCAAGTAGTGGTTTGTAGAAAGGAGGCTAATCAAGGTGGCTAAGATCGTAGGAATCGACCTAGGGACTACCAATTCTGAGGCAGCCATCATGCAGGGGGGCAGGCCGACCATCATACCCAGCGCCGAAGGGAGCACCTACGGGGGAAAGATGTTCCCCTCAGTGGTGGCTTTCTCCGAGGAGGACGAGGTTCTCGTTGGAGAGCCGGCCAGGAGGCAGGCAGTTCTCAACCCCGAGAGCACGGTCATGCAGATCAAGAGAAAGATGGGCACCGACTACACAGTCGAGGTGGAGGGAAAGAAGCATACGCCCCAGGAGATCTCCTCCATGATTCTCCGAAAGATAAAGACCGATGCCGAGGCCTTCCTCGGGGATGAGGTAAAGCAGGCGGTGATAACCGTTCCCGCTTACTTCAACGACAATCAGAGGCAAGCGACTAAGGATGCAGGGACCATCGCCGGTCTCGAGGTCTTGCGTTTGATAAACGAACCCACAGCCGCCGCTATCGCCTACGGATTTGACAAGGAGGAGCAGGAGGCCAAGATCGCCGTGCTAGATCTTGGAGGCGGCACATTCGACGTGACCCTCATGGAGATTGGAGAGGGCGTCTTCCAGGTCGAGAGTACGGGCGGAGACACCCATCTCGGTGGCCTGGATATGGACAGTGCCATCACCGACCATATCTTGGGCGCCTTCCAGAAGAAGGAGGGGATAGATCTACGGGGGGACAGGAAAGCCATGCAGCGGGTAAGGGACGCCGCGGAGAAGGCGAAGATAGAGCTGTCTGGTACTACCACTACGACGGTAAACCTCCCCTTTATCGCTCAGAAGGAGGAGAAGCCAATCCACCTAGAGATGGATCTATCCCGTTCCAAGCTGGAGCAGCTCGTGGAACCGGTCCTCCAGAGGACTGTGCCGCTGATACGGCAGGCCTTCAAGGACGCAGGCTGGAGCTTCGACGATGTGCAGCACGTAATCCTCGTGGGCGGTCCCACCAGGATGCCCGTTGTCCGGGAGCACTTCGAGAAGGTCATCGGCCGGAAGGCCGAGCAAAGTGTCGACCCGATGCAGTGTGTCGCCATGGGGGCTGCCATCCAGGGTGCTGTGCTTGCAGGCGAGGTCACGGACATCCTCCTCCTAGACGTCACCCCACTGAGCCTGGGGGCGGAGACCCTTGGAGCCGTACTGACCAAACTTATCGACAGGAACACCACGATCCCCACGAAGAAGACCGAGATCTTCACCACTGCTGAGGATGGGCAGACCACCGTGGAGATCCACATCCTCCAAGGGGAGAGGCCCATGGCCGCGGACAACATATCTCTGGGAAGATTCCACCTGACGGGAATTCCTCCTGCTCCCAGGGGGGTGCCCCAGATAGAGGTCACCTACGACATAGACGCCAGTGGTATCCTCCACGTTTCGGCCAAGGATCTGGGCACCGGGAAGGAGGAGAAGTTGACCATTACCGCCCCTCAGCGCTTATCCGAGAAGGAGAAGGAGCATGCGATAAGGGATGCGGAGAAGTACGCTGAACAGGACCGAAAGCGCAGGGAGCTGGCGGACACGAAAAACCAGGCGGACGCCCTCATCTACAGCACCGAGAAGATGCTCAAGGAGATGGAGAATAAGGTAAGCGAGGATACGAGGAAGGCGGTGAAGCGCACGGTGGACGCCCTGAAGGAGGCCTTGGAGAGCGACGAGATCCAGAAGTTAAAGAAGGCCATCGAGGATCTCAACACCGAGGCGCAGAAGGTGGGGTCGGAGGTCTATCAGAAGGCCCAGGCCGAGAGAGCCCAATCGGAGAAGGAGGGGGGTGAAGCTGAACCCTCCGAGGCGGATGTTGTCGATGCTGACTTCGAGGATGTGGATGATAAGGGTTAGCAAACTTTATTGAACCCCTTCCCGATTAATTCTCCTCCCTATGTCTAAGCGGGACTACTACGAGGTCCTTGGGGTGCCTAGAGACGCTCCCAAGGGGGAAGTCAAGAAGGCTTACCGGAGGCTAGCTAAGAAGTACCATCCGGACCTCAACAAAGACAACCCAAAGGAGGCGGAGGAGAAGTTCAAGGAGCTCTCAGAAGCCTACGAGGTCCTCATGGACGTGGGGAAGAGGAGCCAGTACGATCGGTACGGCCACGAGGGCCTACATAGGACCTTTGGTGGGACCGGCTTCGACTGGTCCAACTTCTCCCATTTCGGTGATCTAGAGGATATCTTCGGCAGCGGCTTCTTCAGCGATCTCTTCGGCGACATCTCCAGACCCTTCGGCGGGGGTCTCTTGGAGGAGTTCTTCCGACAAGCTGCCAGGGACACATACAGTGGACCCGCTCGGGGACGAGACCTCAGGATGGACATTAGTGTGACCTTGGAGGAGGTTGCAGAGGGCGCAAAGCGGGAAGTCGAGGTCCCTCGGAGGGTGACCTGCCAGGAGTGCAAAGGCACGGGCGCCGAGGGAGGCGTCATGACGAAGTGCCCACATTGCAATGGCACCGGCCAGGTCAGGGATGTCCGGAGGAGGGGTTTCAGCCAGATGATCACGATAACCCCCTGCACTCGCTGTGGAGGCCGAGGCGAGTGGCCGGCTGATACCTGCAAGACGTGTGACGCCAGTGGTGTCATCCAAGAGACCTCCAGGGTGATGGTATCGATACCGAAGGGGGCCTACGATGGCCTCAGTCTGAGGATTTCAGGGAAGGGGGAATCAGGGGAACTGGGGGGGCCCCCAGGGAACCTGTACATAGTTCTTCACATACAGGAGCACGACCTTTTCCAGAGAGACGGGAACGACCTTTTGGTGGATGTACCAATCACCTTCACTCAGGCGATTCTGGGGGCCGAGGTGGCAGTGCCAAACTTCAGCGGTAACGCCAAGGTGAAGATCCCCCCGGGAACGCAGAGCCATTCGATCTTTCGTTTGAAGGGGAGAGGGCTCCCGGATCTTGAGGGCAACAGGCGGGGGGATCAGCTGGTGAGGTTTATCGTCGTCATGCCCAAGAGTCTATCTTCCGATGACAGGAAGCGCCTGAAGAAGTTGGGAGAGTCCCTCGGCGATTACACCCGGGATCGTCGGCGCACTCCAGTATCCAACAGAGACGAATAGCCGCTTCAAATCTATAAGGGAGGTCGACCTTTTCCCAGATAGATGGGTAGGACCCTGGGCCTCCTGACAGAGGACTTTCGCCTATACCACGACCTTGTGTCACACCTGAAGGACCGGGATCTGTCGTACGTTAGTCTTTCCTTCGACAAGCCCATTCCGCCGGAGGTGGGTGTGGTTCTCACCACCGCGAGGGAGCTTCGACGAGTCGACTTTCAACCCAAGGTTGCCTGTGAGAGCGTGGAGGATGCGGTCGCCAGGGCCCTTCAGCTCATAAGAGGTAAGACCTCATTCGAGGAAATAGTCATGGGAATCGACCCAGGACCCAGGCCTGGCATCGCTATCCTGGGGGACGGAGAGCTGGTAGACACCAGAACCGCTCCTTCTCCAGAAGGGGTCCTTGACATCTTTCGGAGCGTCTTGAAGAACTACAAGGGCCCTGCGTGCAGGGTCAGAATCGGCCACGGAGATCCGACGAATCGAAACAGGATTATCAACGCCCTATCCAGCGTTGGCGTACAGGCCGAAATCGTCGATGAGAGGGGGACAACCAGGAGGTACAAAAGGAGGGACGACGCGAGAAATATCGAGTCCGCCATAGACATCGCCATGGGCAGAGGCGTTGTGGCGGAGAGCTGGTACGAGATATTCCCTACAAGAGGGGAGCTCAGGGAAATTCAGAGACGAAGCAGGATTCACTCCGGAGGCAAACTGACCATATCTAAGGAGCTAGCAGAGAGGGTGGCCCGGGGAGAGATATCCCTCTCCGAGGCCGTCGCGGAGCAAGCCTCCAACTTGAAGTCGCCAGAGTGATCGCTATCGACCCTCATAGGAGCGGGCGATGTTTTCCCAGGCAGGTGGCAAAGCCAGATTTTGGGACCATTCGACCCATTCAATCATTGGAGGGACCCTAACCCAAATAATCAAATAGGGCCTAAAGGGTGATACAAGATGATGCCAGATAGGGTAATTCTCAAAGTTGCAGAAGCGCCTCAGTCTGATGTTGGGCTGGGCAGGGCGCGCGTGGACACCAGAACCCGAATGGCTCTGGGCGTGGATGTGGGGGAGATTATCGAAATTGTGGGCAAGAAGAGCACTGCCGCGAAGCTTTTCCGTACCATGCAGGAAGACGAGGGCAAGGGCATTATCAGGGTTGACGGCCTCGTCCGCAGGAATCTGGGAGTTTCCATCGGGGACAAGGTGGAGGTGAAGAAGGCCGACGTTCAGCCGGCCCAGAAGGTGACCATAGCCCCTATCATTAGCGAAGGGCACAAGGTCAGTTTCGGTCAGGGGATAGAGAACTTTGTGAAGAGGGGACTGCTAAAGAGGCCCGTGGTTAAGGGGGATGTGGTTATCGTCCCAGGCATTGCCCTCATGGGAGGGGCTCTGCCCTTCATGGTCATAAGGACGACGCCTAGGGGCACTGTCCAGGTCTCGGAGGAATCCCTCATCGAGATGAAGGAGGAGCCTATCAAGGAGGGGGAGATCCTCCAACCCACTATCACCTACGAGGATATCGGAGGCCTCCATGAGGAACTTCTGAGGGTCAGGGAGATGATTGAGCTCCCACTGAAGCACCCTGAGCTCTTCGACCGACTCGGCATCGATCCTCCCAAGGGCGTGCTCCTCTACGGTCCGCCAGGAACGGGAAAGACGCTAATCGCGAAGGCGGTGGCCAACGAGGCGGGCGCCAACTTCTATTCCATCCAGGGCCCCGAGATCATGTCCAAGTACTACGGGCAGAGTGAGGAGAGGCTCAGGGAGAAGTTCGAGGAGGCCCAGAAAAATGCTCCCTCCGTCCTCTTCATCGATGAACTGGACTCCATAGCGCCCAAGAGGGAGGATGTTACGGGGGAGGTCGAGAGAAGGGTGGTGGCTCAGCTACTGACCCTGATGGACGGTCTCAGCGGCCGTGGCCAGGTCATCGTCATAGGCGCCACCAATCGGGAGGATGCCATCGACCCCGCCTTGAGAAGGCCAGGCCGCTTCGACAGGGAGATAGTGATCGGTGTCCCTGACCGCGATGGTAGGAAGGAGGTCCTGCAGATTCACACCCGAGGCATGCCGTTTGAGGGAACTGATGAGGATCGGGACATGCTCCTCACAGAGCTGGCAAACATCACCCACGGCTTTGTGGGTGCTGACCTGGCCGCCCTCGCCAGAGAGGCCGCCATGAAGGCCCTCAGGAGGTATCTCCCAGATATCGACCTCGATGAGCCCATACCCGCTGAGATCCTGGAGAAGATGAAGGTCTTCAAGGATGACTTTAAGGAGGCTTTGAAGGAGGTGGAGCCTAGCGCCCTCAGGGAGGTACTGGTGGAGATCCCCCGGGTGAAGTGGGAGGATGTCGGTGGCCTGGAAGATGTGAAACGGCAGCTCATAGAAGCTGTGGAGATGCCCATCAAGAACCCCGAGTCCTTCACCCGAATGGGCATAAGGCCGCCCAGGGGCATCCTGCTGTATGGGCCGCCGGGGACGGGCAAGACCCTCCTGGCAAAGGCCGTCGCGACGGAGTCAGAGGCCAATTTTATCTCAATTAAGGGGCCTGAGGTCATGTCAAAGTGGGTCGGGGAGAGCGAGAAGGCGATAAGGCAGATCTTCAAGAAGGCCAAGCAGGTGGCCCCTTGCGTTGTCTTCCTAGACGAGATAGATGCCCTTACCCCGAGAAGAGGGGCTGTCATGGGAGATTCCGGCGTCAGCGAGCGTATGGTAAACCAGCTCCTCACATCCTTGGATGGTCTGGAGACCATGGAGGGGGTGGTGACCATCGGAGCCACCAACCGTCCTGACATGCTCGATCCCGCCCTCCTGAGACCGGGGCGTTTCGACCGGTTGATTATGTTACCGGTCCCTGATGAGAGCGCCCGATTGGAGATACTAGGGGTGCATACGAGGAACATGCCCCTGGACACGGATGTGAACCTGAAGCAGCTGGCAGAGGATCTAGAGGGGTACGTGGGAGCCGACATTGAGGCCTTCTGCAGGGAAGCCGCCATGCACGCTCTCAGGGAGAATAGTGACGCCGTCCTCATTCGGGGAGAGGACTTCGAGGCAGCGAAGAAGATGGTTTTCCCGTCCGTTGATACGGAGACCGTCAAGATGTACGAACAGATAGGCCAGGAGATACAGAAGAGGACTGTCAGGAAGCCCGAGGAGGAGGTCCTGCGCTATTATCGTTAACAAGCACGCCTTTCCGACTCTTTGACATGCCATATCCGGGGACTCGACAGATTATTATATGAGGGAGCCGATGTCCGGACTCCAGAAGGTGATGGGATGAAGAGGTTCGTTACAGAACTCACAGGGAAGACCGTCATGACGGACGACGGCCGAATTCTGGGCGTGATAGAGAACTTGATCGTGGACACTAGAAGCGGACATGTCCAGGACGTCCTCGTGGCTCCCGCTGAGGACATAGACGCTCGGACCTTCCGCGTCGATCCTCAGGGAAAGCTTCTCCTCCCCTTCCAGGGGATGAAGGCCATCCGGGACGTAGTGGTGATGGACCTGGGCTAGTGAGTGAGGAAGCCTGATATAGGCTATCGTCTTTAGCCCACTCAATGGTCGTCTTCGACGAGACTACCCTAGGACTCATCTTCCTCATCGTAGGCATCGTCCTCCTGCTGGTCGAGGCCTCTTCACCTGGTTTCTTCATTGCAGTCCCCGCTACTATCCTAATCGTCCTCGGACTCCTGGGTATGTTCATACCTAATTTCTACTTCTCCCCCTGGGCTCCGATTTCAGCCATCGCCGTCGGTGCACCCCTGACCTATCTTACCATACTGCTGTACCAGAGGCTCGCGCCACCCTCTCCTCCCATCACTACCGTGGGAGGCTCCCTCATAGGGAGGACGGGAGTCGTGGTGCGAGATGTGGTCCCAGACTCAATTCGGGGCAAGGTGAATATCGACCACCAGGTGTGGAGCGCGACGGCAAGAGAATTGATCCCCGCTGGAACGAAGGTTAATGTGGTGGGGAGCAGAGGGGTTCATGTGACTGTCGAGAGAAGCGATGAGAAGTCCGAGGAGGGTGAGCCCTCTACGGGTGAGGCTGAACATAAGGAGTGAAGAAGATGCTACTTGGAAGGAAGAATTTGGGAATTTGGACGTTTGCTGCTTTGACTGCGTTCCTCTTGCGGGACATAACTGCTCAGATACCAGGGGAGCTGATAATCGGCATCTCTCTGCTGGTCCTGTTCACGACGATCATCCTCTTTATGACGGCTGTGAAGATCATCCAGCCCTACGAGCAGGGTCTTCTAATCGTCCTGGGAAAATTCAGAAGGGTGATGAATCCCGGTTTCAACCTCGTACCGCCCCTCATCTCTCAGGTGATCAAGCTCGACCTCCGGACCCAAGTCCTCGACGTACCCAGGCAGGAGGTCATCACGAAGGACAACTCGCCTACCAATGTGGACGCCATCATATACATCAAGATCGTCGATCCGGCGAAGGCCTATTTCGAGGTCACGGATTACAGAATGGCTACCGTCGCTCTAGCACAGACGACACTGCGATCTATCATCGGTGACATGGAGCTGGATGAGGTTCTGTACAACAGGCAGAATATCAATTTGAGTCTGAGGGATGTCCTCGACATGGCCACCGACGCCTGGGGCGTAAAGGTCGAGGCTGTGGAGATCAGGGAGGTCGACCCCGCGCGCACAGTGAAGGCCGCCATGGAGGAGCAGACAGCGGCAGAGAGGGAGCGCAGAGCCGCCATCCTCAGGGCCGATGGAGAAAAGCGATCCGCGATCTTGGTGGCCGAGGGCTCGAAGCGAGCCAGAATCCTGGAGGCTGAAGGCATTCGAAAGTCCAAGGTCCTAGAAGCAGAGGGACAGAGGCTAGCGACGATCCTGGCATGGCAGGGGGAGGCTCAGAAGCTCAGGATACTGGCATTGGGGGCGTCGGTCCTCGATACGAAGTCCATCGCCGTCCTATCCATGGACACCCTAAAAGCGGTTGGCGACGGCAAGGCTACGAAAATCATATTCCCCTTCGAGATATCGCGCATGCTGGAGGGCGTCGCCGACTACCTGGGGGTAACCAAGAAGGTCCCGGAGAGGGAGATCGCCGGCTATAAGGATCTGGAGAAGCTCCTTGGGACGGCCGACGACGTCCTGGGCCCCCTTCCGAGTCGCGGGGATCTGGCTAAGGTCCTGGAGGCCGCGGAGGAGGAGATCGGGGTACCCGCTGTGGATGAGCTGATAGAGGAGTTGGAGGCTGAGAAGGAGAAAAAGGGGTCTAAAGAAGACCCGTTATGATCCCCTCCTTCTCGAGTCGCTTCACTCGAGTGGAACTGTACCGGTTGAAACTCCCAGCTGCCCTGCCATATCTCTGAAGCTCTTCCGGCCATCTTGGCCTAGGTGTCTGATGATCTTCAGGTCTAGTTCATCCAGGGGCTCTTCTCCCTCCTTCATTACAATCGCCCCATTAGTGGAACCGCAGCCTTAATATTTCTGGCGCTTGCCGGTCTCAGAACTGGCCCAGCTCTCGAGCGAGCTTTCTTAGCCGTTTTATGCGACTCTCGAGGGGTGGGTGGGTCGAGAAGAGTTTCGTGAGAGCGGAACCCCGGAAGGGGTTGACTATGAAGAGGGAGGAGCTTGCGGGATTCCCCCTATCGATCGGTCTCCGACGGTTTGCGCTCTCCAGCTTCTCTAGCGCTCTAGCCAGCACAAGAGGCCGACCTATGGTCCTAGCGCCTACGGCGTCTGCTTTGTACTCCCGGCTCCTCGAGACCGCGAGCTGGATCAGGATGGCCGCGAGAGGCGCCGTAATCGCTACGATCAATAGGATGACAACGTTGCCCTGTCCGCGGCGACCGAAGAGGGCCGACCACCAGAAAATTCGGGCCATGAAGGCTATGGCCCCGGCCAGCGTCGCCGCGACCGACATGACTAGTATGTCTCTGTTCTTAATGTGGGCCATCTCGTGGGATATGACCCCCTCCAGTTCTGGCTCGGTGAGAAGGTTGAAGATGCCTTTGGTCACCGCCACCACTGCCTTCCGCGGATTCCTGCCTGTGGCGAAGGCGTTTGGCGTCATCGATGGGATGAGGGCCACCCTGGGCATGGGCAGGTTCGAGAGAGTCGCTACCCTACGAACCACCCTGTAGAGCTGAGGGACATCCTTCTCCTCCACCAGTTGAGCTCGATAGGACCAGAGAACGATGCGGTCGCTCAGGAAGTAGCTGATGATGTTCATCACTGCCGCAAGGCTGAGAAATACAATGGCTCCGAAGACCCAGTCTTGGAAGAAATACCCCCCTATCGCCCAGCCTATTCCCGTAAAGAGCAGCATCAGGAGGACGAAGAGGCCCGCAGTCCTTAGGGTCCCACTCATTGTCGAATTTTACTTCGACCTCAGATATGAAGCTTCCGGGAGCCCTCTCTATCGACTCCGAGATCTTGGCTAGTTGCCTGTTTCGTCCAGGCTCAGCCCCGTGACCCTCCTCACGGTAAAGGTCCCTGCCGGGAGGACCTTTTCGATCTCCTCCGGCGGCACTCCGAATGTCTCAGAGAGCTGACGCACCAAGGACCGACGCTCCAGAGCGCCGGCAGGTTCCAAGACAACGTACTTGCGGGAGAGCTCCTCGATGGCGTCGGGATCGGCGGCGATGACCCTATTCACCTCTTCGTAAGAGACCTCTCCAACGGCTAGTGCAAGGGCCAGGTTGTGATGGTAATTTCGTCTGCCACGGATAACGAAGGATCCGGTCTTCAGGTACTGGCCACTTTCCGCCGTCTTGCTAACCTGCTCTGGCTTCACCCAGTAGGCGCTACCGGAGCCTATGCCCAGCTGCCAGGCCTTGGAGAAGACCAGGGCAAAGCGAGACGTCTCTTTCAGATCCCCCTTCCCCGCCTTCGAACCATCCTTGAGAACAACGCTTGGAGCTCCAGGAAGGTCGGCGTGGAAGTACCTGTCCCCTGGCTCTAGATGCTTCCTCACCAACTTCTCATTGGATCGAGCGTCGCGACCGCCGAGGATCAGGAATCCCTTGCTGGTGAGGCTCCAGCGGTAGGCGTCGAACCAGAACCTCTTGGAGGGCTTGTAGGCGGACCTCCTCTCCTGCCTCCTGGTCGTTGTCCGCACCCGCCCCAACTCCCGTTTACTCTCCTGCAGGGCCCGCCTTACCCTCTTAACCCTATCCATCGATGCTTTCTTCCTCTGGTAGAGAAGCCGAGCATTCTCGTCCACTCCCAACCGGATATCGAGTTCTAGCTGGTGACCGCTGACCTCTAGTCGAAGGAGACCGCTTTCAGGATCCAAGCCCTCCCGAAGCTTCCCCTCGCGAGCCATCCTGAGGAGCCTGTCCACCTCCTGGTAGTTGGCATAGAGGTAATCAGTAGCCGCACCAGCCAACTCTATCTTCTCTTTCAGATCCTTGAGGACCTCTTCCTGCCTCCCCATCCTTCTCTCGATCTTCGCTCTGGCCTCATCCTTGGGTACCTCATCCCGAAGGGAGTTCACGTACTCCTGAAGAGCCTCGCTCATGGTTCCGAACCTCTTCAACCGATAGGACTCATAGAGTTGCAGGGGGAATGGGACCACGTCCACTGGCCCCTCATCCAATACTATCACAGGAGCGGGCTCATCGAGCTGCTTGAGGAGTCCCCTCAGCTCCTCGTAGAGAGCTCTCATCTCTTCCTCTCCCAGGTTCTTGGCGGAGTCATCCTTCTGGACCGATGCCCGCAGGCAGGTCTCCTCAGCGTAGAGACCGCCCAGGCCCAGGCTCAATGCCAAGACCTTAACGACGGGGCCCTCGTAGGCCCCCACAATCTCCCTGAAGTCCCCAAAGTCCAAGGTGGTCGGGTTGCCAGCCTCAGGCGGGAATATGTATGTCTGACCCCTCCATACATCTCTGGTCCTCCACTTCGCTGGTCGTAGCGCCTGCAAGATTTCCTCTCCCCGGAGCAGGACCAGGTTTCCTGTTCCGAACATCTCGAGGACAAGGGTGTACTCCGTCTCCTTCTCGAACTTCATCAGCAGGATTCTGTCAAAACCCCTCTGTCGGACCTCCTGTAGAACGGCATTGTGCAGGAGCTTTCGCAGATTCTGGGCGAAGGCCGGGGGCGTCCTCGGTTTTTCGAAATCCTGGCCAAGGAAGATCCACCTCCCTGGCTCGAAAAAGAGTTCCCGTCTGCCCACTCGAGGCAGGTTAAACCTCAGAATGAATGATGAGTCCCTCTGGTAGACTTTGTCCAGGTATGCCCCCTCGATCTCCGAAAGATCCCTCAAGAGGACCCGAATGTCGAAGCTGGTGAGGGCCTCCTTCATGACCTCTAAAAGGCCAGAGCGATTACTTAAGGATAGTTGGGGTCTGGAAAGGTTCCAACAAACGTATAAGTCGAGATCCTGATTTGCACGTGGGACATAGGCCGTTGTGGCTCAGCCGGTAGAGCGACGCCTTGGTAAGGCGTAGGTCCCGGGTTCGAATCCCGGCAACGGCTCTGAATAAGTAGTTCATATCCTCTACACACACTAGAGGCGGTTTTCGAAGATTTAGGCGTGCATTCCACACATCCGGACACTCACAATCGCTAACTCTTAAGAGGAATCTGGCTCCGGTTGGAATCCGCCCGGCCCGGCCTGTGGGGACGTGGGGTGGCCGTTCAGTGTATCTGACTACCGCTTCGACAACCAGGAGAGGCCGTAACCGATACCTCCAAGGAGAGTGCCTAGGGCGGCCACTCCCAGCGCGTAGCCAATGGGATTTACGAAAGGTGCGGCGATTTCGTGGATCTGTCCGGGATTCAGGCCTCCACCGCCGAGCTCAGAAGCCACGCCTCCAACGCCTCCAGCGTACCCCACGTACGTGAACATCAAGCTCGCTACCAGCCCCCCGATGGCCAGCAGGGCCAGGTGGAGCCAAGCGAGGATGTTCTTGATGCCCGTGTAGGGCTTGCCCATGGTCACTTCGATGTGTTGGTAGAAGAGCGCGGTGGTTGCGATGGCCACTGTGAGAATCATGAGGCCAACGCCGCCCACGAGCAACCACGTGGCAATGCCTCCCGATGCAAGGGCTCGGGAGATCGGCTCGCCCAGGAGTTGCAGCAGGAGAAGCAAGGCAAAGACGACGAAAGTGATGGCCCCAATCAGGATCGCCACCATGATGAATCGGTTGGCCCACGTGCCTCCATTCACATTACCAGCCATGATACGCACCGTGGAAGCGAGTATTGAAGTCGGCTATATTACTTTGCGTATATACTGATGATAGAATAGGGTGTCCGCGCGAGATCTCCGGTGAAGTACGGATAATGGGTGTGCCCACACTACTCTTCTTCAGAGACGGGGGCCCGGTCGAGAGGATCGTTGGTGTCGTCCCCCGCGCGAGGATCGAGAATGTTCTGAGCCAAAAGCTCAGATATTAAGTCGCGTTAGGAGAGAATATGCGCGCTGACACCCTGTACGAGGAGCGGTCTTTCTCCTTGGCGATAACCGGGATCCTGGCCGCCGTCTCGGCCATCATGTTCTTCATGCTGTTCTACCAACTGCTGGTTGGGCCGCTTGGCTCAGAGCCCGCCCCGAACCTACTCTTCCTGATAATGGGCCTCCTGTTCCTCGGTTTCGGGCTTAACTTCAGCAGGCTTCTAATACGAATAACCCCGGGGATGGTTACCGTCGGATATGGCCTGTTTCGGCATAGAATCACCTGGAACAATATCGAGGACTGCCGCATCGATGAGACCTTGGCGGTCAAATATGGCGGCTGGGGCGTTCGCGTGACGAAGGTAGGAGGGAAGTGGCGCCTGGTCTACAGCGTCGTAGGGGGACCTCGGGTGCTGCTAGCCTTGAGAGCCGGCAGGTTCCGCGAGTTCGTCTTCTCCACCCGGAAACCAGAGGAGGTCACCAAGATTATCAGACAGAATGCGGGCGTGAAGGACGTCGCGCTCTGAAGACCGTAACCGGCTCGAGTTCGAACCCAGGTCGCAAATCTAGAACCACGCAAAGTTTCTTCTACGTATACCTCAATCCCGCCGCGGGGTCGGGGGATGGATGAGTATATCTACGTCTGGATTGCGTGCGCCATTGTCCACGCGCTGCCGTGGATTCGGATATATATTGATTCGGGGGATACCGGAGGGGGCCTAGGATGGCCGAGATCCAATGGCCCTTCGTCATTGCCTTCATAGCCTACTTCGTGGTCATTTGGGCCATCGCTCATCGCGTGGCAACACGCATTCGCACCTACCTCGAACTTTCCGTGGGAGGTAGGGTCGTTTTCTGCCTGGCATTCGCCTTTCTCGTGTCACGTCTTTCATCAGCGCCGTCTCCGTCTTCGGGGACATGGCCGAACTGTACA
>JAJISG010000218.1 GCA_022848835.1 Thermoplasmatota archaeon
TCTGGAAGAGTGTACCAAGTGCTACCTGTGCTGGAAGTTCTGTCCAGACATGGCAGTCGAGATAGACGAGGAGGGTTGGCCCTGGATAGACTACGATCTCTGCAAAGGGTGTGGTATCTGCGTGAATGAGTGCAGACCGGAGGCGCTGCAGCTCGTCCGGGAGGAATTGATCTGAAGAAAGTTATGACCGGGAATGTGGCCCAGGCCTGGGGCGCCAAGCTGGCACGGGCCCAGGTGATAGCGGCCTACCCAATCACTCCTCAGACGACCATCGTGGAGAGACTCTCTGATTTCATCGCGAAGGGGGAGCTACAGGCCAAATATCTCACGGTGGAGAGTGAGCACAGCGCCATGCAGGCTTGCATATCGGCCTCTTTGGCGGGGGCGAGGACCTATACCGCCACATCCTCACAGGGCCTCCTCCTCATGCACGAACTCCTTCATTGGGCTAGCGGTCAGCGGACTCCCGTAGTTATGGGGGTTGTGAACCGGGCTGTCGGGCCACCTTGGAACATCTGGGTCGATCATACGGATACGATGGCCCAGAGGGACACTAACTGGATTCAGGCGTACTGCGAGAACAACCAGGAAGTTCTGGACATGGTGATTCAGGCCTACAAGATCGGGGAGGACGCTGAGATCAGTCTCCCGGTGATGATAATGGAGGATGCCTTCTACCTCTCCCATACAGCTGAGCCCGTGGAGATTCCGCATCCTACCCTCGTGGACGCCTTTCTTCCCACCTTCCATCCCAGACATGTCCTAGATGTGGACGAGCCTCTAGGATTCAATGTCCTTGCGGGACCCGACCTATACGAGGAGTTCCGATTCCAATTGGCCCATGCCATGGAGGCCACCGCTACCAGAATCCCTGAAGTGGATGAGGAGTTTGAGAGGAGCTTTGGGAGGAGCTGGGGTGGCTTGATGGAGAGATACAGATGCGAGGACGCCGACGTGGTCCTTATCGCGGTGGGAACGGCAACCTCCACAGCCCGGGTCGTCGTGGATGGACTACGCGATTCAGGTGTGAAGGCTGGTCTGGCGAAGTTGAGGTTCTTCAGGCCCTTCCCACGAGAGGACATCAAGCATCTAGCGGGGGAGGTGGATTCCATCACAGTCCTGGACAGGTCCTACACGGGCACCTATGGAGGCGCCATCTACACAGAAGTCGTGGCATCCGTAAAAGAGATTCCTCACTCTCCCAAAGTGAGGGGATTCTACGCGGGCCTGGGCGGACGAGATCTCTCCCCTGAGGTCATCAAGGATTGCATGATGGAGACCCTGAAAGCGGAGGAGAGCGGCGTCGTGTGGGCCGATGTGAGGGAATTCCAGGAGGTATGACGCGATGGTGAAGCTATCCCTCCCTCAAGAGGAGTACGTTGTGGGTGGTCATGTGGGCTGCCTGGGGTGTGGAGCGGTATTGGCCATGAGGTACCTTCTAAAGGGTCTGGGCCCCAGGACCATACTGAGCATTCCTGCCTGCTGCTGGGCTGTCCTGACCGGCAGCTACCCTAGGGCCTATCTGAACGTCCCCTTCGTCAACACCGCCTTCGAGTCAACGGGTGCCTCAATAGCTGGCATCCGAGCGGCCCTTGACATCCGAGGTGTGGAGGACGTGACAGTGGTTGGATTTGCCGGAGACGGAGGGACGGCGGACATCGGCCTACAGGCCCTCTCCGGCATGCTGGAGAGAGGGGACAACGCCATCTACGTGATGTACGACAATGAGGCCTACATGAATACCGGGACCCAGAGGAGTGGGTCCACGCCCCTAGGGGCTTGGACGACGACGACACCGGTGGGCGGAGCGGGAAGAGGGAAGGAGCAACCGAAGAAGGATATGATGGGCATAATACTGGCTCATCGGGTTCCCTACGCAGCCACGGCCTCTGTGGCATTTCCTGAGGACCTGGTGAGGAAGGCTAGGAAAGCCAGGGAGATCGCAGGGCCTACTTTCCTGCACATCTTCAGCCCCTGTCCACCGGGATGGAGGTTCTCCTCTGAAAAGAGTGTGGAGATCGCCCGGCTTGCGGTGGACGCCAAGGTATTCCCGCTGTATGAGGTTGAGGAGGGAACCTACCGCATAAACAGGAACCCCCGCAAACCGATACCCGTCAGCGATTACATGAGCCTTCAGGAGAGGTTTGGCCATCTGACGAAGAAAATGATGGAACTATTCCAGGCGGAGGTGGATCGAAACTGGGAGATGCTCCTGAGAATGGTGGAGATTACTGAGGAGAAGCCGCTGTGGGGGTAACCGCCTTCCCCTCTAGGTACTTCGCGATGCTCTCCGCAGCCCTTCTCCCAGTCGCCATGGCGTGAACGATTGAACGCCCGCCCCCCGCGAAAATCCCCTCGATGGATGTTTCACAGGTCTCTGGGTTCGCCACGACAATACCGTCCTTATCTATCCGAAGTCCCATGTCTGGGATAACGCTCAGATCAGCCTTCTGGCCGATGGCGACGATGACATGGTCCACGGGAAGGACGATCTCCTCCCCTTTCACTGGAACCGGCCTCCTTCTTCCCGACTCGTCCAGTGGACCTAGCTCCATCTTCTGGCAGACTACACTCTCCACGACATCCCTGCCTCTGAATTCGATGGGGGAGACCAGGTACCTCACCTCCACGCCTTCAGCCAACGCGTCCTCTACTTCTTCATCGAAAGCAGGCATCTCATCCCTTGTCCTCCTATAGAGGATGATGGACTTGTCCACGCCAAGCCTCAGAACGGTACGGGAGCAGTCTACGGCCACATCCCCGCCACCAATGATGGCCACGGTGCCCCCGATGGGAGGTCTGTCGCCGTCAAACACGCTCTTCAGGAAGTCCAGGGCTATGTAGACCCCCGGCAGGTCGTTTCCAGGAACGTTGAGAGTCCCCGGCTTGTGAGTCCCGATGCCTATGAAGATGGCGGCATATCCCATATCGAAGAGATCCTTGACATCCAGATCATCTCCCACCCTGACTCCCTGGCGGAACTCGATCTTGAGGTGTTCCAGCCGTCTCATGTCCTCACCAAAGGTCTCGGGTGACAGTCTGTAGGGTGGGATTGTCTGGGTCACGAGACCCCCGAGCTTGTGGGATGACTCAAAGACGGTGACCGCGTATCCCCTCCTTGCCAGCACCCATGCGGCAGTGAGTCCAGCAGGGCCGAAACCGACGATGGCCACCGCTTTATCCCGTATCCACTCAAGCTCATAGGTTCTTGACCCGTTCCCATAGGCCAAGGCGGCCCACTTCAGATGCCGGATGGCTACTGGATCCCCTCTCTTCCCAATCACGCAGGCTGGCTCGCAGTAGCTGTAACAGACCTTGCCAAGGCAGCTAGCCATGGGGTTGTCCTTCAGGATGGTGCCCACAGCGCCCTCAAAGTCGCCCTCTGCAATCTGCTTCAGGTAGAGACGGCAATCCTGGTCGATGGGGCAAGCCTCGACGCACCAGGGCCGGGCGCACTGGATGCAACGTTGGGCCTCCTCGATGGCCTGCTCCTTAGTGTAGAGCAGAAGGCACTCATCGAAAGAGGATATCCTCTCCGCAGGCTTGATGGATGGTATCGGCACCCTGTCTGGTTTCAGGCGGCCCCGAGGCTTCTCGTCCACGACATCCCGGCTCAGCAGGAGCTATCTAAAAGAGGGGAGGTATAGACTCTCTAGTATGCATATATAGAGACCGGTGTGGAACATAGGCCGTAAATAGAGCCGAAGGTCAAGCGAGGCCGTCCCAAGGAGCACAACGGCTTCGAATCCTCAAAGTCCCAAGGACACGATGTCCGGGGTGAGGGCAAGCTGAAGGGCTGTTGAGGCAGGGGGAGCTATCCACAGGGGAAGGTCAGTATCCACACTTTGTAGAGCCTACCCATGTGCTGGATATTCTCAGGACCGAGGACCCCTGGAGATGTCTGTGACAACCGCAGTGAAGAGAGCAGTGTCCGAACGGTCTCCTCTTCTATGTCTAGATGTGTGGGGATAGCGAACTCGTGATAGTACTTTGGGTCAATAGTACTCAGAAGCTTGTCATACTCGCTATCGGCCTCCTCAAACGCTCTCCTGAGGACGCCGGGTGGACTGACTGACTCTCTGGTACCCTCTGCCCCTAGGCTTGGGGCTGTATACAGGCGTAGGACCCTGAGGGC
>JAJISG010000219.1 GCA_022848835.1 Thermoplasmatota archaeon
TGGTCGGACAGCTGGAGCATGGAGATGACATACGCGGCTCCTGAGGACGTGGTGGCCAACGGAGGCCGGGGGATCGGTATGAACTGCAAGAGTCTAGTGAACCAGCCCTCGGAGAAAGTGTGGAAGGCGGTCACTACCAGCATCGATTCCTCCGTCCCAGTTCTGAGCTGCGGTCTGGCCGGCGCACCGGAGTTCTGCATTCTCTACGGATACAGGGAGGAGCCCAGGAGTCTTTACGTGAGGAGTTACTTCTCGGACGCTGAGGAGGGAGAGGTCCCCTTCCAGCCTTGGATGGGGTGGAACTACGCCGGGTATGGACGGTTCCCCTTAGTCCTTCTGGAGAGGAGGCAGACAGAGGAGAGTGGCATGGCTGGGGAGAGTCTGCAGAGAGCTCTTAGGTTCTCCAGGGGCGATGGGGCTCTCGCCGAGCAGGCTGGTCAGAGAGGCCTGCACTTCGGAACGGAGGCCTATGACGCCTGGAGTGAGGCTTTGAGGAAGACCGAAGGCGATCTCGAGGGCAAAGCCTTCAACATGGCCCTCAACCTCAATGCCCTTCTAGACGCTCGCCGCACGGCTGGGGAGTACATGCAGATTCTGTCCGCCATGAAGGAGGAGTGGAGAAAACCCCTGATGCGTGCCTACGAGCACTATCGCCATCAGGTCTCCGTTCTGGCAGAGGCTCGCAGGATCCTGTACTTTCCTCCCGACCGACCTCAGGAGGCCGCCTCCAGGGCTGCGAAAGAGCTGGGTGTCACCCGCCTGAGAGAGGACTACTCTAGACTCATCAGAGCCGCCAAACAGGAGGAAAGGCTCTCCCTCGACTGGATTGAGAAAGCCTCTGAGTAAGGCTACGCACGCTTCCCTTTCGTGCCAAATGTTATATATCGACATATATGCCGATAGGTGCTTGAATGAGAGGGATGATGTGCTGTGGCAGTGGGATGTGCGTCTGCCACCCCATGTATGGATCGGCCAGGGGCCCGAGGACGAAGGGGGAGTTCGCCGAGAATCTGGAGGACTACAAGGAACGTCTCGAGCTGGAGATAAGGAACCTGGAGAGGAGAATCAAGACACTGCGGGAACAGGCTTCCGAGTAGACGACACCGCGTCGATGGTGCATCTGCGGGCCCTTCCGCATAAGCCTCATGCCTCGAGGTCTCCTCAAGCCCGTCATCCTCTCCCTACTCTCCGATAGGCCAAGGCACGGCTTTGAGATCATGGAGGAGACATCCGTCCGCACGGGCGGCATGTGGAGACCTGGCCCGGGGGAGGTCTACCCAGCCCTCCTGTGGCTGGAGGAGCGAGGTCATGTGGAGGTCCAGGCAGGAGGGGAGAGGGCCAGGAAGCCCTACGCCATCACGGACAAGGGCCTAGCGGCCATCGACAATCTGGACGACCTGCTGGAAGATTGGGAGACGACTATGGACCGCCCCGAGGCCATCTGGAGACCTCCGGAGGGGGCCGTAGCTCGCTAGAAGCCGCCCGCCTCCACGATCTCCGGTTGTAGTCCTTCGAATGACTTCAGGTACTCGAGCCTCTCCTTACGGAGGGCTTTCACCATGGCGCGGATATTCTCCTCCGGGTAGAAATTGGACAGGTCGAACTTGGAGAGGTCCACTCCCTCAACCTCTTCTGGCACCAGAAGGTTCCAGTAGCGATCCCGCATCCAACCAGTCGTGTCCCTGGCGATACCCCGAATGATGGAGGCCATCTCAGGAATCTCCACCCTCAGGACCTTCCGCTTGACGACTCGCCTACCGCCTCGAACCTCGGCCACCTCCCCCACACCCCCAGTGTTCAGGAGGTAGCCCTGGACCTTCCCTTCATTCGCCTTCAGGAAGTCGTAGAAGCGATTGCCCTCCTCCGCCTTATCTCCGATAATGAAGGGGTTGGTCCCAACCTCCCTCACGGACATGCCAGCCCTACGCGGATCGCCTCCGGATGACTCCACCGATTCACCCAGCATGAAAGCCGCTGCGACCTGGTCTGGCGTCAGCTTGGCGGCTATGGGCATGATGGTGTTGCGCCGGGTGATGAAGGCCAGGATCGAACCGTCGAGCTCATTCGCGGCTGGAATGTTGACAGGACCCATGTACTCCCCAAAGGCCGTCCGCTGCATGATGCCCCGGCCGTTACCCGTGAGCGTGAGATCGTCGAAGTCGACGCTGCCCCCATAGTCCACCAAGACGTTCTCGAAGACCGCGTCTTTCTGGGTGATGGCGCGATATATCAGGGGCTGAGTCTCAGCGTTGAGGCCCTCCGTCTTCAGGAAGAAGCCCCGCTCCGTACCGAGGGCTGACCAGTCCTTCCGGACGATGATCACGTCGTCCTGGGCGACCTCGATGCCCTCGCCATCTTCCTGGAGGTCGTGGGTGTGACAGGTGTGGGTCGTCTTCCCGGTGGCTGTGAGCCCAAAGGCAAACATGCTGTACTTCCTCACTCGCCCATCGGCACCACGCGCTCTGAGCAGCTTGGAACCCGCGTGGACCCCGAGCATGCCTCTCTGCTTCGCTTGCCACATGGCCATCCTGAGGAAGCCCTTCTTCACCTCGCCGTAGTAATCGGATCCCAGGACGTACGTAGCCCCTATCTCTGGGAACACAAGCATCTGTCGATCCTTCTCCTGCCACTCCGGGAGGTCTATGAGGAAGAAGCGTGGTTCTTGGTCTTCCGACACAGGGTCGAAGAGGGCGAGGTTGAAGAAGTGAGCCAGGCGAATCACCTCCGGCCTCTGGGTGGAGAGATACAGGGTGCAAAGGGGAGAGAACTCGGGGTTCTGCCCCATCCTACGCACCGACCTGACTATGGGAGGCCTCTTCACGTAGGAGTCCACCAGATGCACGGTCTCTGGGACCGCCTCGAGGATCTCCTTCTGGCGAGGGTTGAGGCGGTCCTGCAGAACGCTCTCGCTACCCACGTACACCGTCAACCCGGCACTCCTGTTCTTGACGACGGAGGCGAAATTGTAGTTTCCGAACTCGGTCTTGGTGCCAAACCGCTGCGCCCACTGCTGAATCTCCGTCGGCTGAGGAGAGCTGACGTTGGGCCTCTCCTCGAGGCCCTTTACGGTTGATGATACGGTCGAGAGGACCTCATCGTAGGCTCCCATGAACTCTTGTAAGAGGCTGCTCTACTTAAGTATTCTAGATGAATTCAAGCCAGGTCTGGCACACGGCTTGACCGCAATCACAATCCCGGTCGGACCTGGCTCGGGAAGATAGCTGTCGGAGTCGAAGAGTCTATGGGAAGCGGCCTCTTGACCTTGAGCCAACTTATCAGATTTCAGGAAAAATGTTTCTGTATGCCTCTTAAGCATAGGGGTCATGAAAGATAAAACATGAAGGAAGATATCGGGCTTGAGAGGATAGGCAACGGGAGCATGAAGCCCAAGAGTGAGATCAAGGTGGTGGACCTGAGCAAGACCGCTCCACGACAGAAGGGCTTGACACCGCTCCACAACACGATACTGGCCGCCCTGAGACGAGCCTTCGCAGGCATAATGTCGAGGGATGATCTGCTGGAGATGACCAGAGGCCATTCCTTCTCTGAAGTGGAGAGGGCCCTGA
>JAJISG010000022.1 GCA_022848835.1 Thermoplasmatota archaeon
GGCAGTCCATGGCTAAGGGGGCTGACGAGGCTGTCAGGATAGATCTGCGGGAGGGATGGGAGTTCGACCCTTCTGTTGTCGCAACAGTCCTTGCCAAGGCGATTGAAGGCATGGAGTACGACCTGATCCTAACTGGGGTTCAATCGGAGGATTACGCCCATGCCTCCAGCGGGCCCCTCATAGCATCTCTCCTGGGGATTCCCCACGCCTCCGTAGCGGCCAAGGTGGAACTGAAGGACGGGAGGGTAAAGGTCCACAGGGAGCTCGAGGGGGGCCTCCAGGAGGTACTCTCCCTTCCACTCCCCGCCCTCTTGACCGTTCAGTTCGGCATCAATGAGCCCCGCTATGCCTCAGTGGCCGCCATTCTGAAGGCGACTAGGCAGCCAATCCGCGAGGTAAATCTGGAGGATCTGGGCATGTCAGAGGCCGGATTGAGCATGGGGATCTCGGTCAAGCGGATGTACGTCCCTGAGGAGACTCATAAGGCAGAGATGATAGATGGAACTCCGGAGGAGGTGGCGAAGAGACTCGTGACCATCCTCAGGGAGAAGGGCTTGGTGCGTGGGGGCCTAGCATGAGCATCCTAATTGTTGCAGAGCACAGGGACGGCCAGCTGGAGGAGACCACCCTCGAGGCCATCTCGAAGGGAAGGGAGGTGTCCAGGGCCGCCAAGACGCAGCTAAAGACAGTCCTCCTGGGCAGGGACCTCTCCACCACGGCAACTGAGCTGGCCTCATATCCCCTGGATGAGGTCCTAGTGATAGAGGATGACAGGTTGGAGCACTATACACCGGAGGGATACAGCGGCGCATTGAGCCTTCTCCTTGGAGAGGAGGATTTCTCAATCGTCATCACTGGTCACACAGCCACCGGGTATGAGTTCCTCCCCAGAGTTGCCGCTGATCTCAAGAAACCGATCGTTACTGACACTCTCAGCATTGAGATGACGGGCTCAACTGTCCTGGCCACCAGGATGGGGTACAACGGAAAGGTGGCCGTTGAACTTGCTGTGGAGCGTCCTGACCCCTGTTTTCTGACACTGCGCCCCGGCGGGTCGAAGGCCGCGAAGAGGTCGGGGGAGAGTGCCCCAGTGAGAGCCGTTGGACTTGACCTCAGCTCCGTAGAGATTCAGCGCGAGGTTCTGGGTTATGAGACGCCCGAGGTGGAGGACGTGGATATCTCCGAGGCTGATATAGTCGTGGCTGCAGGCAGGGGTATAAGAGAGGAAGAGAACCTGAAGCTCGTAGAGAAACTAGCTGGGGCTCTGGGCGGGGTGGTGGCGGGTTCGCGCCCAATCATTGACAAGGGCTGGCTCCCCTGGAGCCGTCAGGTAGGCTCCTCGGGAAAGACCGTCCGGCCAAAGCTATACATCGCCTGCGGAATCTCGGGAGCCATGCAGCACATCACAGGCATGAAGGGTTCCCAGACCATCGTGGCCATCAATGTGGACCCGACGGCACCAATATTCGCTGTGGCTCACTACGGGGTCGTCGGCGACCTCTTCAAGGTCATCCCCCAGCTCATCAAGGCGCTAGGCCGAGGATGATGTGAGTTCTCAAGCTTCCAGATTCTCGATGACCTTGTGGGAAAACTCCCGGGTGCCGACCGTGTGGGCTCCATCGATTCTGCGGGCCAGATCATAGGTGACCTCCTTGGCCTTTACCGCCTTCTTCACTCCACCCCTTATGAGATTTGCAGCTTCGTCCCAGCCGATGTACTCCAGGAGCATTGCCCCCGCCAATATCTCTGCGGTTGGGTTTACCTTGTTCAGACCCTCATACTTGGGTGCGCTGCCGTGGATGGGCTCGAAGAGAGCATTATAGTCCCCGATGTTTGCGCCGGGTGCCACCCCCAAACCACCGACAAGCCCAGCTGCTGCATCAGATATGTAGTCACCATTGAGGTTTGTCGTGGCGATGACGTCATACTCATCTGTCCTCGTCAGAAGCTGTTGGAACAGGTTGTCCGCCAATCTGTCCTTCAGGACTACCTTGCCCTCAGGCACCTTGCCATCAAGCTCCTCCTGGACTTCTCTTTCCGTGACCACCTCGTCGGAGAACTCGGTGGCAGCCACTTCGTAACCCCACTGCATGAAGGCCCCCTCGGTAAACTTCATGATATTACCCTTGTGCATCAGCGTCACGCTCTTGCGCCCTCTCTCAAATGCGTAGGATAGGGCCTTCCTCACGAGCCTCTTGCTGGCAAACTCGCTTATGGGCTTCAACCCCAGCCCCGAACCCTCCCGGACCCGGATTCCGAACTCATCACTCAGGAAGTTCATGATCTTCCTGGTTTCTTGGCTGTCGTGACTCCACTCGATTCCAGCGTAGACGTCCTCGGTTGCTTCCCTGAAGATGGTCAGGTCTACTTTCCAGGGCTCCTTGAGGGGACTCGGCACCCCTGGAATCCAGAAAATAGGTCTGACGTTGGCGTAGAGGTCCAGCCTCTGTCGCAAGGTGACGTTGAGACTTCGATACCCCTCACCTATGGGGGTCGTCAGCGGTCCCTTGAGGGCGACGACGTAGTGCTCTATCGCCTTGAATACGTCTTCGGGGAGGAGCTTCCCATAATCCTCCCTCGCTTCCTTCCCAGCCTTCATCTTGAACCAGACGATTCTACGCTTGCCTCCATAGGCGGCGTCGACGGCACTATCAACCACCTTCTGGGCCGCGAGGACCACCTCGGGACCGATACCGTCGCCCTCGATGTACGGAATAATGGGGCCGTCGGGAACGAGGAGGGCCCCCTTGACCACTCTGATAGCGCCCCCCTCTTCTGGGGTCCTCAAGATGTCGAAGGTGACGGGGTTCATGAGTCCACGGGTAGGTCCCCATACTTCGATACGAACTCGGCCAGCCCTCCTTCTGATAAGATACGTCTCATGACCTCTGGAAGGGCCGGAAACCCAAGCTCAGTACCCTTGGTCAGATCCCTAAGAGTTCCAGACTCCAGGTCAAGTTCAAGCTCGTCACCATCATCGATGGAGTCGGTATCGCACTGGACCACCGGAAGACCGATATTGATGCAGTTCCTATAGAAGATTCTAGCGAAGGACTTAGCGAGAACGGCCTTGACTCCAGCCATTTTTATGATGAGAGCCGCATGCTCTCGGGAGCTTCCCTTGCCGAAATTGAGCCCACCGACGACGAAATCGCCCTCTTGGACGCTGGCGGCGAACTCCTCCCGAGCATCCTCAAGGACATGCTTGGCTAACTCCACGGGCTTAGACCTCAAGTGATAGTACCTCCCGGGAGCGATGAGGTCGGTGCTTATATTGTCTCCAAATTTCCAGGCCTTCCCCATCAAATCACCTCCCTCGGATCCGTCAGTTCTCCATGGAGTGCGGTGGCTGCCGCCGTTGCTGGGGAGGTCAGGTAGATGCTAGCGCCAGGATTACCCATCCTGCCGACGTAGTTACGATTCTGGGTGGATAGGACGTTCTCTCCATCGCCAGGAATTCCACCGTGAACTCCGGGACATGCAGCACATCCTGGAGAGTTGATGAGACCTCCAGCCTCGGAGATGATATCCAGATATCCCCTCTTGAGGGCTGCTTGGTACACCTCCCGCGAGGCGGGCGTCGCGACCAGCCTCGTCCCGGGGTGAAGACTCTCGCCACTGATGATGTCGCAGAAAATCTCAAAATCCTCAATGCGGGCGTTAGTGCAGCTGCCAAGGTACACCATATCTATCCTTATGCCCATCAGATCGCGATGGCTGATGGGCCTCACGTTATCCTCTTGATGGGGTAGCGCCACCTGGGGCTCCAGCTCATCGAGGTCATACTCGAAGACCTTCTTGTACACCGCATCCTCATCTGGTCCGAGAGCTCTG
>JAJISG010000220.1 GCA_022848835.1 Thermoplasmatota archaeon
CGTCCAGGCGGATGGAACGCCTGCATGTGGCGTCGTGATTGAGACTGGGGATAGAAGCGGGACAACGGACAGTCAGGGGAGATATCGGATTCAGCTCCATATGCACGACGAGACTGTTTCGCCAACGAATGACGTGGGGGCAGCCATCGTAGTGCGAGTGGCGGGTACTGATATCAGCAAGACCACAACGGCCATCCCGAGTACTGCCGATGATGGGTGGGGCGAGAGAAGAGTGGATTTCTCGGTTCCGGTCGGGATGGGGGGAGAGTGTGCCAATCCGCTTCTACAGGCAGGAATCTACGTCGGCCTTCCCCTGGTCGTGGCAGCGGGACTTATCCCGGCATACTTCAGAGTCATAAGGCCCCGGTGGCGCACCCGGGCGGTTACGCCCCCGCTCTCCTCCCTCCACGGGATCGGAAAGGGACGCTTGGGGGAGTTCAGGAAGATGGGGATCGTCACGCTCGACGACTTGGCTGCTTCTGATTCAGGGGAAATTGGGCGGCGAACATCTATCAGCAGGAAAGAGGCGAAGCGCCTTATCAGACAGGCCAAGGAGATATTGAAAGGCGGAAATGGGGGTTGAGGGCCCACCCAGCAGTCACCACCTGATGCTGTGCATCTTAGTCAGCTCCTCAGCGAAGGGCATCAGCTCCTTGGGGAGAGCTACCCCCGAAATCGCATCCTTGAGGGCCAGCCCGCGCTTCTTCTTCTCCTTCCACACAGAGGAGTTGAATTCCACAATAGCGGGCGTGAGGCTTCGGAGCTTGCTCTCCCGCATCTCCATGGGCTTCGGGAGCATCTCCCCGTGGACGGTCCCTCCGTAGACCTCCCTCCAGATATAGTCGCTTATGAAGGGGCATATGGGTGCGAGCAGCCGTAGGAGGTCCCGGAGGATCTGGTGAAGGGTCTGAACACATCCGGCGTCTCCCTCATAGGCCCTGTACTTCACCATCTCGATGTAGTGCGGCGCGAAGAGGTTCCACAGGAACTCCCTTATTCTGTTCGCTGGAATGAAGAAGTTGAAGTCCTCATAACCCCCGCGGGAGTCGTCCACGAGCCGGTTCAGTTCTGAGAGAATCCACTCCTCCGATGGTCTCAGCTCTCTGGCCTCCACTTCTGGGAAGGAGGAGATGAAGCGAGCCACATTCCATATCTTAGTAAGGAACTTCTTGGAGCCCGCGATCTTCTCCTCAGAGATCCTGAAGTCCTCCCCCACGTTGGTCTCGCTGGCGGCCCAGAACCTCAAGGCGTCGGCCCCGTATTTCTCCAGTATGGGGCGAGGCTCGATGACGTTGCCCAGGCTCTTGTGCATGGCCCTCCCGAATTCGTCGAGGCCCATGCCGGAGATGAAGACATGCTCGAAGGGCCTCTTGCCCAGGAGACTGTAGCTCTTCAGGAGGGTGTAGTAGAGCCAGTTGCGAACTATGTCCCGACCCTGGGGCCTGATCGATGTGGGGAAGTGGGCCCGGAAGAACTCATCATCCCTCATGTAGAGGCACGCCACGAGGTTGCTGTTGCTGGAGTCCATCCAGGTATCGAAGACCCCGTCCTCACCCTGAAACTCCGTCCCGCCGCACTCAGGGCAGGACTCGAAGGGTGGGGGATCCTTCCAGGGCTGGTAGTATCGGCCTGGTTCTGGCACTAGGACCTCACCACAGCCCTCGCAGTACCAGAGTGGTATCTCTGTGTGGTAGTACCGCTTACGGCCAATGGGCCAGTCAATGGTCAGGGAGTCCATCCAGTCCAGCAGGAGCTGCTTGTGTCTCTCCGGATGGAAGCTCATCCCATCGATGAGAGAGGTCAGCTCGGAGAGGACATCCAGCTGCTTCATGTGCCAGTCCTCAGTCAGGACGAACTCTATGGGGTCCTTGGATCGTTCACAGACGGGCGTCTTATGTTCCATCCTCTCCGCCTTCGTCACCAGGCCCTCCCTATCCAGGTCGGCCGCAATGGCTCTGCGAGCCTCGGCCACCTTCATGCCGGCGTACTTTCCTGCTGCGTCCGTCATCCTCCCCTCCGAATCGATGACCGCCACAGGCTCCAAGTTCAACTCCCGGAAGAGTCGGATATCCATGGTGTCCCCGTAGGAGCATATCATGGCAGCTCCAGTCCCGAAGTCCGGCTTGGCTGCCGGATGGGCGTACACCTCCACCTCCTGCCCCTTAGGCGGGACCAGGAGCGTCCTCCCATGCATCCCCGAGTACCTCTCATCCTCTGGATGGACGATGACGGCCCTGCAGGCGGCCAGCAGCTCCGGACGGGTTGTAGCCACCACCATCCCCTCGCCGTCCTTGCCGGGAAAGTTGATATGAAGGAGATTGGAGGGTAATTCGACATGCTCGATGTCTGCCTCGGCGATGGGAGTCCGGCAGCCAGGGCAGTAGAAGCTGGGCCTCAGGCCCCTGTAGAAGAGGCCCTTGTGGTAGAGCTCTATGAAGATGGCCTGGCTTATCCGACGATACTCGGGGGAGTCAGTCTCGTAATAGTACTCCTCGAAATCGGCAGAGAAGCCAATACGCCTCGCCATGGCTATCATTATGCGTGATTGCCTATCCACCTCCTCTCGACACAGTCGAATGAACTCCTCCCTATCGAACTCATGGAGGGGCTTGTTGAACTTCCTCTCTATCTTTAGCTCGATGTTGATGCCGTTCCTATCCAGGCCGAAGGGGAAGAGGACCTCGTAATCTCGCATCCTCATGGTCCTCGCGATCATGTCTATGAAGGAGTAGTGGGCTACCGCACCGATATGCCATGCTCCGGAGGGGTATGGCGGAGGCGTATCGATGGTGAATATCTGCTTCGTGGTATCCTTGTTGAACCGATGCGGGTTCTCCTTCCAGAGTTGGAGGAGCTCCTCCTCGTTGGTGACTTCCCACCGCCTCCCTGGAAGCTTGGACTCGGCCATTCTGAGCTCCTTATCGACCCTCTGGACTTAAATAGATGGCCACGTGCTTTGGACGATGATCCCAGGGCCATCATCCCTAGACCCGCCTGGACGCCATCACCTGCAGCGATGGGGCCGAAAACTGACTTAACCCTCAGTGCCTTGAAAGTACCATGTCCTTGAGACCCTCCTTCAAGCCTGACCAGGTGAGGATTGTCGAGAGTTTTCTCGGGGACTCCTTCAGACAGGCTGGCAAGAGCCTGGCCGTGGTGGGTATGAGCGGTGGCCTCGACTCCTCTGTTGTCGCTTACCTGTGTGTAAGGGCCCTGGGGGCTGATCGAGTCACTGCCCTCTTCATGAGGGATGAGCTCAGTGATCCAGAGGATCTCAGGGATGTGGAGGAGATGTCGGAAGAACTGGGCATCTCCCTCGAGATCGTGGATATCAGCTCCATGGTGAAGGAGTTCAGCAACAGCCTCGGGATAGACGATCCAAAGCTCCAGGGCAACATCAGGGCCAGGTGCAGGATGATCGTCGCCTACTACATCAGCAACAGGCGGGACGGGCTGGTTGTCGGCACCGGGAACAAGAGTGAACTACTAGTCGGGTATCTGACGAAATTCGGGGACGGTGGAGTGGACCTCCTGCCCCTAGGAGATCTCTACAAGAGCCAGGTTAGGGAGATGGCCCGTTACCTGGGTGTACCGGAGAGGATAATCAAGAAGGTGCCCTCCCCGGGACTGTGGAAGGGGCAGACTGACGAAGGGGAGCTTGGATTCTCCTATGAGGAGCTCGACCAGGTGCTGCTTGGATTGGAGCTCGGCCTGACGTCGGAGGAGATCAGAGATCGGACGGAGATGTCCCTCCAAAGGGTTCGGGAAGTGGAGGGGATGGTGAGTCGGACAGTACACAAGAGGAAGATGCCTCTGATCCCAAAAGTCGGCGTCCGGACGCTGGGCCTCGACTGGAGGGAGTGAGGTCTCGAAGGCGCCATCTTAGGTGGCTTACTCCCTGGCGTAGTCCAAGAGGCTCTCGTGTCGGTCCTCGAATATCGCAAGCCAGAGAGGCCAGACCATCCAAAAAAGTTGTTCTAAACCCATTCAAAGACAAGGCTTTAGTAGGGATGAGGGATATGCCGACGGTCTACTGAGGCGGCAGCCGGCGACGGATCTGCGGCCCTCGATGGGGGAGACTTCACGGAGA
>JAJISG010000221.1 GCA_022848835.1 Thermoplasmatota archaeon
GAGGGGTGAAGCAGGCTCTGGATCCTGAATCCACAGTGAACAGGGGCAAGTTGCTGGGAACCATGGGGAAGAATCCACCCCTCATTCCCGCAGACATGATACCACTAGAGTTGCCGAGAGGCTTGATGCGGCGGGGGCTTCGGGTCTTGGGCGCCCTTCGGAGATTGATGCCTGCTGACAGATATGTAAGCAAGCTGAGGAGGAAGCGATAGGATGCCTCTAGGAAGCGCGGACTTCAGAGAGATGTTGGCGGGCTTTCCCGGCCTCCGAGCTCTGCCCAGGGAGAAGTTGGCGAAGGCCGTCTACCTCAGAGACAGACGCGCCCTTCCAGAGGAAATGAAGAGGCTTTTCGCCGGTGTGAACATCGTGAGAATCCCGGTGAATGAACCGGAGGATGTCTCCCGAGCTATCCAGGTCGCCAATGGCGAAATAGCGGGCATCTACCTTGGTCTGAAGGCGGACGCCCTTCACTACGTGAGGAGGCGACTAGCCATAACGAAGGACAGGGAGATCTCGGTCAGCTGGGGTCCTAAGGAAGATGTCTTCGACGGCGAGATACTTCCTCAACTGGATGGATTCGAGCTGGACCTGTCAGACCTCAAGGGTGTGGAGATCGACGGGGAGCACGGCATTGTCAGGTGTGGGGTCGGGGCCAGGTGGAATGAGGTCTTCGAGGCCTGCAGATCGAAGGGATGGCTCTTTCCACTCTTCCCAATTCTCCCTCTGAATCACTACATAGGGGATATCGTGGATGGCACCGCCTCCCTGATATCATATCGCGGTGATGCCGCGAGGTGTGTCAGAAACATCGATTTTCTCACGCCCGACGCCCGCTATGGAGAGAGCGGCTTCGACAGAGTCCCCAACAGTGCCGCGGGTTACGACCTCAACTCCCTCCTGCTGGTTATGGGACGTCATGTTTCCATCCCCGTCTCCGTTACCTTCTCGTTAGTTCCCTATGTAGAGGGTACAAAGACCCTCAGATACGGACTGGAGAGCACTGAGCATCTGCTGGGTGCGCTGGAAGGGATGGTTAAGACACGACTACAACCTCTGAAGGTGGTCTTCGGCGACGGGGTGGCTTCCAGAGTCGCCCTTGGAAGAGAGGAGGGACCGACGATGGAGGTAAGCCTTCACGGGACCGAGGAGACGCTGCCCTCTCAGGAAGAGATAGTGGACTCCCTATTCAACGAAAGGGTTGAAAAGAAGGAGATTGGCGGATTGGCCCACCCCCTTCAAGGCCCACCGAGGCGTGTCCCACCATCGCCACTTGCTGAGCTCAGGTCCTCCTTGGCCGACCTAGCGCCCTTGCTGAACGCCCTCACGTCATGGAGGGAGGCTCAAGGCGACTCTTTTGGTGTCATCGGGACACTCTTCGAGTCGGGGACCATCGGCCTACTACCTTTCATCGATAGAGCGACAAACCGAGGGGAGAGGTTCGATAGGCTCCTCGAACTGGTCCAGATTGCGCGCGCGCACAAGTGTCGACTTCGCGGCAACACCACTCTCCAACTCCTCTCCCCGGAGAGCAACCTGGAGAAGAGGTTCGCCCTAGTCCGGAGGATCAAGGAGGAGGTGGATCTCCCCAATGTCGTCAACCCCTCGGGCCTCCTATGGGTCCCCCAGGGCCTCTAGATCAGCGTCACATTAGGGCCACGCCGCACTTGTCACATACAGTCTGGTCTGCCTCCACCACGTTCCCGCACTTGGGGCAGACATTGGGCATCTTCATCTTGATGGGCCATATGGTGAAGAGCAGGCCTAAGAAGAGAAAGCCCCCGGCCATCCACCAGTTACCGATGAAGAGCCCCTCCAGTCCGATTGCGAAGAGGACTACTGCGGAGACTTTGGATATGAGTATGAGCTTCTGAACCTTCGGGAGCTGCTTGATGAGTCGAATCTCAGCCTTCCTCGACATCCTTCGAGGCCAACGAGGCCTGTCAGAGCCTTGGTCCTTGCTCGCAAGCCCCTCTGAACCACTCATCACTTCAGGCCCCTTGGGATTCCTCAACGGTGACGGGCTTATCGTCCAAGACCTCCCAACCGGGTCTGGGAATCATCACTATGGCCTCGACGGGACAGATGACTGCACACTTGGCGCAGCCGATACAGTTCTCGTCCACGATGAATGCATTGCGCGTCTCAAATGTGAGATCGGGCAGATAGGATGTCCTGTCTGTGAAGACGATAGCGTCCTCCAGGTCTGGTCTAACGTTCTCCGGACAGTTGTCCGCGCAGTGGATGCAGCCCATGCAGATGTCCTCGTAGACGTAGGCAATGACGCCCTTTCCCCTTGGGAACTTGATGACGAAGTTGCGCCGCATCTCGGTAAAGCTCATCTTTGCGGTCTGGCGAGAGCGATGACGAGCAAGGCTTGGATCAGCCAAGGCCTCCTGCTCGGTCATCGGGACGCTTCCTTCTGGGCAGCCTCAGAAACGACTGGCTCTTTGAAAGTCTGCTCTACGGCCTCCCTCTCCATGGCCAGGGCTTTTGCTGACGTCTCATCCAAGCACTCCGCCAGGAACTGCGTGATGTCGATGACCTTGAATTCGAACCTCTCCCGATCCTCCCTGTACAGGTTCTCGTGCTGCTGACAACCGAAGTGAGTGAGGCACTTGGGACATGCGGTAAGGAGATAGTCGACTTCCTGCTCCTTCGCCTCAATCATCCTGTCGTTTGTTATCCCCTTGGTCCTCTCATTGCAGTACATCATACCTGCTACGCCGCAGCAAGTAGCGTCAGCGCGGAAGTGCTCCATCTCCACATACTCTGCCCCTACCATCCGAATGAGCTCCCTGGGCTCTTCGTAGACAGGCCCAACGGGCATCTGGCGACACATCCTACACGGGTCCTGGTATGTAACCCGAGACTTCTTTCGAGCCTTGAAATCGATACCCTCTTCGTAGAGAGCTTGGGTGATATGCTTCACCTCGACATCCCCAAGGTCGTAGTCTAGTTTGAAGGTGCGATAACCTTCGGCGCAACTCACTATCAGGGTCTTCACCCCAGCTTTCTCGAAGATCCTCTTCATGAGGGTCTCATTATACTCCCGCAGCTTGTTCCATACATCAATCTTGCCCTGCCACAGCTGATCGTGACCGCAGCACTTCATGAAAGACCTGTCCAGAATGATGGGCTTCATTCCCATCGCCTCGAGAAGCTTCACCGAAGAGTCGAAGATGACACCGTGGTCAGTCTCCCCGAAGTTGTCCCGGCTGAACTGCATCTCGTAGTCGTAGTAGTCCACGCATCCCGGGTAGTAGGCGTACTCGCTTCTCTCCCTGATCTCCACTTCAGGTATCTCGCCCTCCTCCGCCTCCTTGTCTAGGGTGGCGAACATGATCGGGTGGGGCACAGTGCGCTCCCCAGCTGTCAGATCCCTCATGGGGAAGCCCATCTCCTCCGGTCTCACAGATCCCCCTCCGTGCCACCGTTGGCGGCGGTAGGTCGGGCCACTACCGTCGGCCTCTCCACCGGTATGCGTTGCTTCGCCTTCATGACCTTTGCCCTTTCCGTCAATACGTACGCCGAGTAATTTATGTCTAGGGGGCAAACAGCGCTGCAGGCATCGCACGTGAGGCAGGACCACATGGGGACGCCGTCATGCTGACGTTTGTAGACGTTGTAAACCAGGTTCAGACCACCGAGGGCATCAGCCTCCACTTTGGTGATGGGGCACACGATGTGGCACCTGCCACACTGATAGCACTCGTTGAGCTTGAACTCATAA
>JAJISG010000222.1 GCA_022848835.1 Thermoplasmatota archaeon
CGACAGCGACCTACCGCTCAATGGGCCGAATGCCAAAGAGGTCCTAATTGCAGCCCCACATGCATGACCCCAACTAACCCGCTAGTTTCTTAGTATTATTGGCCTTAACGTAGGTCCGATGCCCACTGCGCTCCTTCAAGCTCACAGTCTCTGGAAGAGCTATGACGGGCATCTTCAGGTCCTGAGGGGAATCGAGCTAGCAGTCGACAGAGGCGATGGGACACTTGTATGGGGTAGGAACGGAAGCGGGAAGACGACTCTTCTCAATCTCCTCGGCTGCCTCGACCTGCCAGACAGCGGAAGCATCCTCCTGGATGGCCAGGATATCACCACATTGTCTTCCAGCGGCAGGGCTAGGGTTCGTCTGAATCAGATAGGCTTCATCTTCCAGGAACACAACCTCCTGGAGGAGCTCACCGTGAGGCAGAATATCCTGCTTCCCATGAGGTTGAGCCGCTCATCGGATGCGGAGGAGAGGGTGGATTGGCTCCTCGAGAGGTTTGGCCTTGAGGACCTGGCAGAGAGGAGACCCAGGGAGATCAGTGTGGGCGAGAGCCAGAAGGTGGCTGTTGCCAGGGCCTTGGCCAACAGACCCCGCCTCCTCTTGGCGGATGAGCCCACGGCCTCACTGGATGAGGAGAGCGCCAGGGACCTCCTCCAATTGCTGGAGGAGCTTCGAATGGAGGGGAGAGCCATCCTGTTGGCGTCCCACGACTCTCTCGCCATGGACCTGAGCTGGAGGAAGCTTGGGCTGCTGGAGGGTCGGCTCAAACCCCTGTAGATGGGAAGGCGGCGCACCGCCCGCTATCTCCAGTTCACCTGGGACTAAGGGAGGCGGTCACTGGACTCAGGAGGACGGACGCAAGGCTATTAGCAGAGCCACCATCCCGCCCTCCATGTCGAGGATCTCCTGGGAGGATTTCGAGAAGGTGGACATCAGGGTTGGGAAAGTGGTGGATGTTCAGGAGTTCCCCGAGGCCCGAAAGCCCTCCTACAAGATGTGGATTGACTTCGGTGCCCTGGGTATCAAGAAGTCCTCGGCGGCCATCGGGGCCTGGTACTCCAAGGAGGAGATCCCAGGTCGCCTGGTCGTGGCGGTAGTGAACTTCCCGCCCAAGCAGATCGCCAACTTCGCCTCCGAAGTCCTGGTACTAGGTGCGGTGGAGTCCGACGGCACGGTGATTCTCTTAAGGCCAGATAGGGAGAGTCAGCTCGGGGCCCGGATTGCGTGAGGCCTATCTCTCATCGATTGGCACGTATTTCAGGTCCTTCGAGCCTATGTATTCCGAGAGGGGCCGAATCAGCCTGTTATCGGAGTACTGCTCCATGACATGTCCAATCCATCCCGGGACCCTTCCGCAGGCAAAGAAGGTGGAGAAGAGGTCTAGCGGAATTCCCAGGGCGTACAGAGTGGTGGCGCTGTAGAAGTCCACGTTGGGGTAGAGACCCTTCTCCCTCATCATGATCTCCTGTATGAGGGCGGACATCTCGTACCACTTCGGCTCCCCTATCCCTTCGCACACTCTCTTCGACATATCCTTCAGGATGGTGGCCCTCGGATCCATGGTCTTGTACACGGGGTGGCCGAATCCGGGGATGCGCTCCTTTCTTCCCAGGGCTTGGACCACGTAATCCTCCGCCTTGGAGAGCTCCCCAATCTTGCGCAGCATTCTCATTGCGTTCTCATTCGCTCCACCATGTAGCGGCCCCTTGAGGGTGCCGATGGCGGAGACGATAGCGCTGTACAGGTCGGAGAGGGTAGCCGCCGTCACTCGGGCGGAGAAGGTGGAGGCGTTGAACTCGTGGTCGACGTGGAGGAGGAGACAGATATCCAGGGATCGGGCCGCCTCTGGGGTCGGCTCCTTCCCGTGCAGCATGTGGAGAAAGCTGGCGGCGTGGTCCATCTCCGGGCTCGAGGGTAGGAACTCCTCCCCGTTCCTGATCCTGTGAAAGGCCCCCGCGAAGGCGGGGAAGGTCGCAACGAGCCTGGTGCCCTTTCTCAGGTTGGCCTCAGGGGAGTTGTCCCCCCGGTCCGGGTCGAAGAGGGCCATGTGGGAGACCATGGTCCTGAGGACCTCCATGGGTAGGGCATCCTTGGGAAAGGTAGATAGGAGTCGCAGCTGCTCCTCTGACAGCTGTCTCTCCTGGACCAAGGCTTTCTTGAAGTCCTCAAGCTCCCTCCTCTTGGGCAGCCTCTCGTGCCACATCAGATAGACGGTCTCCTCGAAGGTCGAGTGAACCGCCAGGTCGAGGATGTCGTACCCCCGATAGATGAGCCTCCCCTCCAACCCATCGACGAGGCTCAGGCTGCTCTTCCCTGCTACGATACCTCTCAGACCACGATCGGCAGCCAAAGGACACCCCCCATCGTCGATTGTCGAAATGAGCTTTATCCCTCTTTAAACCTCCGCCTCTATGATATATGCTGGGCCTGGACCGCGGGCAGAGGTCGGAGGAGGTTGTACACCAGGGCCAGGGCCAGGGCAGCCATCGCCGCTGGCATGAACCACTGGAGCAGGCCAATGACGCTCGCCGAGAGGGAGGCGCCCACGAGGATCACAAGCGTGGGGGTGCAACAGGCGAAACCAGTCAGGAAGGCGGGGAGGCTGGCGAACACTCCCGAGAAGGAGCGAGCGAGGCCGCAGGCCCGGGCCTGGTTGTAGTTGTACACCAGGGTGGATATGTTCAGTCCGAGAAGCAGGCCCAGGGTGGCCGCCAGCAGGAGATTGGGCACTGCGAGGAAGATGGCGAAGCCCTCGAAGGGCTGAATGATGCCCACGGGCTCGAAATTGTAGGGAGCACGCTCCCTCCAGATGTTGCCGAAGCCCACGAAGGTGAAGACGCCCCCCCCAGGAATGGGGGAGGATCCTGGAGAGATGACCAGGTGCCCCAGGGAGTAGAGGTAGAACAGGGCGTAGGCCAGGCCCGACAGCAGGGCGATGCGCCTGTAACGGGGGTAGGAGAGGGCATCCCCTAGCCTACGCACCGCTTCAGCCACATGTCTCATCGACTCATCCACCTGACTGGTAGACCAGGGTATCCGGATAGAAGGCGTACCACGCGAACCACATGACGTTGAAGGCGTTCACCTGCTCTAGGGCGCTTCCCTGGAAGGGCCCCTCGATGGCGACGCCCTCCGGGGACCATACGGACTCCGTCTCTTCGTCGACGATACGACCCTGCCGCTGGACGAAGGTCAGCGTCTCAGCCTCCACCCTGCGTCGGAAGACTCGGATGGTGTCTAGCTGGCTCTCGTAGAAGAGGCTCAGAGGTACCTCACCAAGGGTGATGTTGTCGACTCCAACAGACCGGAACTCCTCCAGGGGGATGGCGAGGCGCTCATCACCGACTCCCGTACCGAAGACCACCTTCTTGGCCGACAGCAGGTCCGAGCTGCTCATCACCGGAAACCACAACCCTGGGGTCGCGTAGTAGCCACCAGGGCCGGGACTGTAGGAGCCGTAGGGGTCGCTGCTGTAGTTCCTTATGAAACCAGTATCGGTGCCCAGGACCCGTGTGTTCGGATGCCTAGTTCGCCACTTATCCCACGTGGTCCAGACCAGAGGAACCTCCGAGAGCCTCTCGCCTCTCTTGGCCCCATTGATGGCGGTGGCCAGGATCTGGGGCCAGTCGCTGTCAGTCTGCCGATCGTACATGAGGAGGTTGCTGTTGACCAGCTTACCCGTAGTGCCAAAGGTCAAGGCCGATTTGTTCCCTGGGCCCCCTTCGAGGGCTATCTGGGATCCTGTCAGGGGACAATAGGTGATGGCGATCTGCCTGCCTTCAAAGGAGTCGTTCACTATCTCATGCCATACGAGGATCCTCTGGGGGTAGGCCCTCACCTCCCCATTGACGTGGATGCCGAAGACGATGTCCTCCGGCCTGAGAAAGTCGTCAGCCTCGGCTCTGGAGATGAACTTCGGGCTGTCGATGCTCGGTATCCCATCCTTGCCTGGACCGCCTGAGACGACGTTGTCGTTAAAGGCGTCTAGGTCGCTCCTCCCGTCGGATGTGTCGGTCATATCCGGCCTCTCCCCAGGGAAAATCAGGCGGCTCGCGAGGGCGCCCACGGCGACAACACCTCCGACGCCCAAGGCCAACTTCAGGAATCGCCGCCTCGTAGATCCCGAAGGAGGAGGGCGATAAGCTACCCCTGTGTCAGGTTCCAAAGTGACCCTCCGCTTCTACTGAAAATAGGGGAGTGGCTCTATTTAATCAGCTTCTCCAAGGCTTGAAAGGGTGCTACGCCTGCGTCCTCTAGGCGACCCCTCGCCTCGATGGCGACCAGGTCGCGAAGGTCGCTAGACCTGACCGCGGCGGGGAGGTCATTCCACCAATCTTACCAGGCTTCCCGCCAGCTCCTCCAGGCGTCGCTTCAGCTTCTCAGAGGGCCCCTTTCTGAGCTTGAAGCGATATCCGCCACCAGCCGTCCCAATCTTCAGGAGGGTACCAGTCAGGAATCGCCGGATCTTGACCCATCGAATGTTCTTGTGGGGGATGGAGTAGTAATTTCCCTGGA
>JAJISG010000223.1 GCA_022848835.1 Thermoplasmatota archaeon
TAACGGCTCTGGTGGTCATCTACCTCCTCACCTTCTTCGAGCTGTTCTTCGGGGCACTCACTGTCATGGGTCTCATCTATGGATGGAGCCCCGCTTGGCTCTCCCTTTGGATAGGGGCTATGTTCTTCGGTCTTGCGGCCTTGGTGGACGTCTATCGGAAGAACTTCCTGCCCGACGAGATGGTCAGGAAGACCAGGCTTCCAAAGGTGGTTCCGCGGAGGGGGTTGAGAGAGTAACATGGTGAGGCGAGGCATCGACGAGAAGGAGGGCATCACTCGCAGGTCATTCCTGAAGGGTGCCGTTGGGGCCGGAACCGCAGGCTTCCTTGGAGTGGCAACATACGGGACCGTTCGCTCGCTTTTCTCCCCAGATCGCAAGCTCCAGGGTGATGTCCTGGATACGTTCGTTTACGTCAACCCTCAGGGAGCGGCTCTACCGATCTGGTACGCAGAAGAGGGTCTCGTGAACACAGAGGCCAGGCTAAGCCAGTTTGAAGTAGGGGAGGGCGCCAATGTCGTGTGGAAGGCCATCAGGGATTCGAGAGGTAACATCATACCCACAGGGCTTCCAGGTCTCTTGATCCGTATGGACGAGGACACGCTGGATTTCCCACAGGGATATCCCCGCGATGACTTCGTCATGAGCGGTCTCTTTGCAGTATTCAATTGCTGCACTCACGCCTGTTGCAGACCAAGTTGGAAGCTGCTGTCGAGATCGGCATACCTCAAGGATCCGGGGTACGATAATGTGTACTGTCCCTGCCACGACTCTCAGTACAACCCGCGACGCCTCTTCAAGTACAGGCATCCCGTGCCTCCAGATGCTAGTGGAGCGGAGTACTTGGGAATCTACAAAGAGCCGGGGCTAGGACCCGCAGACAGGGGCATGCCACTGATCCCTCTGGAGCTGGAGGGGGATAAGATAGTAGGCACGGTCAAGAATGCAGGTTGGTACCAGTATCTGGACTTCAAGAGAGCGGTCATCTCGGAGGAGTAGTCCTGGCCCGTAAGCCATTTGGAGGTATCCGGAAAGTAGTCTTCGACTGGTTCGCCGAGAGGTTTCCCGTTACTCCCTGGGCGGAGGCCACCAGGAAGGTCTTCCTATCAATACATCGCCAGATGCCCCGCAGCCATGCCGAAAAGTACGAACTCAAGACGATCTGGTACTGGTATCCGCTCTATTGTCTTGGCGGTCTCGCATTCATATCCTTCATCATCCTCACCATCACTGGCATCGTTCTTGGTTTCTACTATGTTCCTGAGGGCACGATCACATACGATATAGAGGGGAATCCCAGCTCGGCGGCTTACGAAAGTCTTGTGTTCATCATGGAAGCGGTACCCTTGGGATTTGTGTGGCGCGGAGTCCATCACTGGGCGGCTCATATATTCATCGCGGCTGTATTCTTACACATGGCCAGGGTCTACTTCACGGGCGCCTACAAGAAGCCCAGGGAACTCAACTGGATACTGGGCGTGCTCCTGCTGCTGCTCTCCCTAGGCTTCGGGTACACCGGCTACCTCTTGCCGTGGAATGCTTTGGCCTTTTCCGCAGCCACCATTGGCATAAACATGGCCAAGTCGATACCCATCATAGGTGATGCGACAGCGGACATCATGTTTGGCGGTCTCGCCCTGGGAGCCAACACGGTGCTCAGGATGTACTGGCTCCACATCTTCATCCTTCCACTAGTTGGCATAGGAATGATGATTCTGCACATGAGCATCGTATGGATTCAGGGCATCGCAGAGCCTCACTGAGGAGAGAGGATGCAGCAGGGCAGACCGGAGAGAGGTGTGAGGGAGGAGAGCATTGGCTTTCCGACACAGTACGGACCCGTAAGGTCGGACAAGAAGCCGGGTCATGCTCTGATGCCCCACGAGGTCTACAGAGATGTGGTCATCATTCTCATAATGACCGGGGTACTGTTCATCCTCACGGGAATCGCGGTCCCGGAGCTGGGGAAGTCCGCTAATCCCAACGTCGTGGCGGAGGTGGAGCTTCCTGATTGGTACCTACTCTGGTCTTGGGGGCTCCTCAAGATCTCGGAACTGTTTCCGCCCATCACAATATTCGGCCTCAGTTTCTCAACTCTGACCTACGGAGCCCTCCTGTCTGGTGTCCCCTTCATTCTCATCCTGATTCTGCCCTTCATTGGCAAGGGGTCCGAGAGCAGGCCTGCCAAGTCGAATGTCCGCGCCGCGGTAGGCGTCGCCGGCATTGTGTGGGTCTTCGCTGCATCCGTCTATTCCGTCAATGTCCTCATCCTCCCCCGCTTCACCACCGCTGACGGCACCTCCATCCTCTCCGATGGCACCCTCAAGTGGCTCTTCGTGGTGGAGCCCGTCCTGGCAGGCTTAGTCACCTACGTCGCCCTGAGGAGACTAGCCTTCAAGCCCATGAGGCGAATCAATACTCTCCTCAACGCCTCTGCTCTCCTCCTACTCCTAGCGCTCACCGCCTACCTCCTCGTAGGCGTTAACCTGCTGGAAGGCAGGGATTTCATCTCTCTCCTCAATAGGGAGAACCTTTTCGTGGGCCTCTTCGTGGGCGTGGCTCTCTCTACCGCAGTCGTCGCCCTCTTCATTGTCTATTTCCTGGAGGAGCATCGCGGCCGAAGGACCCTCTTCCTCTGGATGGCTTTCGTCCTTGCCCTCCTGACGCCAGTGACCTGGTACCTCATGACCTTCGAACAGGGGATATTCGACACAGTCCAGACCTATATCATGACAAATTCTCACGTCTTCATCGCCCTGCCTATTTTCTCCCTGGTGGTTGCCTACTTCGGCCAGCGGACACCCTACAGTGATTATGAGTTCAAGCTCAACGAGTGCTATCAGTGTGGCA
>JAJISG010000224.1 GCA_022848835.1 Thermoplasmatota archaeon
CATTTCCTGGCCACGCAGTTCCACCCGGAGTTCAAGTCCAGGCCCCAGAGGCCAGCGCCAGTGTTCAAGGCCTTCGTGGAAGCGGCGATCAGGAAGAGAGAAGAGCAGGGCATCCGATCTGAGGAGGTCAGCCCAAGGATCCAGGATTGATTACGATTTACATGGTTTGCGAGGAGCATGTTCGACGCTGAGAAGTTCATCCAGGAATCCATGGAAGGTATCAGGGAGCAGGTTGGCGAGGGTTCAGCGATAATAGCCCTCTCGGGGGGCGTTGATAGCGCTACAGCGGCCATCCTAATGCACCAGGCCATAGGCAGGCACTTGGTGGCGGTCTTCGTGGACCACGGATTCATGAGGAAGGGGGAGCCGGAGGAGATAGAGAGGATCTTCGGCGATGAGCTCGGGATGAACATCGTCTCCCTGGACGTCAAGGAGAGGTTTTACTCGGCTCTCAAGGGCGTAACGGATCCCGAGGAAAAGAGGAAGGTCATAGGGGAGCTCTTCATCAGGGTCTTCGAGGAAGAGGCCGAGAAGATGAAAGCAGAATACCTGGTGCAAGGCACTATCGCCCCCGACTGGATAGAGAGCATGGGCGGCATAAAGAGCCATCACAACGTCGCTGGCCTACCATCGGGCATGCAACTCAAACTCGTGGAGCCCCTCCGGGACATCTACAAAGACGAAGTGAGGAAAGTGGCGAGGGAACTCGGCCTACCCAAGGAGATATCTGAGAGGATGCCTTTCCCTGGCCCGGGCTTGGCGGTGCGCATCCTGGGTGAAGCGACGCCGGAGAAGGTATCCATCGTTAGGGAGGCCAACGCCATCGTGGAGGAGGAGATCCAGAGGGCTGGCCTGGAGCCATGGCAAGCCCTCGCAGTATTATTGGGCGAGAAGACAGTGGGCGTGAAGGGCGACATAAGGGACTACGGCTATACCGTGGCGGTACGTGCCGTGGAATCAGTGGATGCGATGACAGCCGTCGCCATGGAGATGCCCTGGTCCACTCTCAAGACCATACAGAAGAGGGTAACGAGGGAGATACCGGGGGTGACACGAGTGCTCTACGACATAACAGATAAGCCCCCTGCTACCATAGAATTCGAGTAGTTCAGGTTCAGGTTCGCGGATTTCTGCGTTCAGAGGAAAGGCGTAGCGGTTCATACTGTGAGGTAAAAGTTAAGTACATCCTCGGAGGACACATAGGTCTTCATGCTTGAAGGTGAAGGGAGATGAGCCGTAAGGTCTTGGTGACGGGTGGAGCTGGCTTCATAGGCTCCCACCTGGTGGACGCGCTGGTAAAGGAGCACGAGGTCACTGTTCTGGACAACCTGAATCCCCAGGTACACAAGGGGCGTCCAGATTACCTCAACAATGATGCGAGATTTGTCCAGGGCGATGTCAAAGGCGATGAGCTCAAGCAACTCGTCTTGGAGAGCGAGATCATCTATCACCTGGCGGCGGCCGTGGGCGTGGGTCAGAGCATGTACCAGATCGAGGAATACGTGGCCGACAACGTCTATGGCACCGCCAAGCTCTTGCACATCCTCGCCAACGATGAACACGACGTGGAGAAGCTGGTGGTGGCGAGCTCCATGAGCATCTACGGCGAGGGGAAGTACGAGTGTGAGGAATGCGGCGTCGTATACACCAAGCTGCGTTCCAAAGAGCAGCTCCGATCAAGGGATTGGGAGATGCATTGTCCAAACTGCGGAAGGAAAGTGAAGCCCCTGCCCACGGACGAGAAAAAGCCCCTCAACCCCACCTCTGTCTACGCTGTTACCAAGCGCGATCAAGAGGAACTGTGCCTCGCGGTTGGCAAGGCGTATGGCATACCGACGGTGGCCCTGCGCTACTTCAA
>JAJISG010000225.1 GCA_022848835.1 Thermoplasmatota archaeon
AGCGCCTTCTTCCAGATGACGGTGCCCGCGTTGTTGTAGAACTCCTTGAGGGCGTCATCCACGTTCTGACGAATCGACTCCCTGAGTCTGTCGGGAGCAAATGGACTCTCCTCTTCAGTTTCCGCCTCTTCATCCTGATCCTTCTTGACGTTGTCATTCTCCTCGTGTTCATCGTCATTCTGTGTCATAGTTTCATGTAATTGAATTACAGGTATTAATAACTTCTTCTCAACTCTCACGGCCGATACTGGGGGAAAAAGCTTCTTAACCTACCCGGGACCAGGCTTCAACGTGGCACCGGGGGAAACTAAGGAGAGAGTCTACTCATTGGAGAAAGACCTCGGGAAGGTCGAAAGGCAGGTCGAGCGAATCGTCATCAAGCTGGAGAAGCAGACCGACCAGATCAAGGTCCTATCCAAGAAGATGGACACCCGTCATCGACGGGAGGAGGTCATCATGGCTGCCCTCGACATTCGACCGACCTCAAATGTGGGGGAACGCGGCAGCCTGGAGGACATCGACGACTCCATCCTCCGCTTGGAGGACTACCTGTTGGCGATGGGCGAGAGAGTTCAGAGGATTCTGGAGATGTTACAGGGCCATCGGGAATTCCTGGACCAGGTGGACGAGAGTGTCGTCCAGAGTGGCCGACGGGAGAGGATGAGACTCGAGCTGAACATTCTTCTGAACAGCATCTCAATCCTGGCTATGGCGGGCATCGAGATAGACCCATCCATCCCGGCGGAGGTGGATGAACTCCGCATGTCGATCCGAGATAATGGAGAAGAGCTGGAAGGCGTTAGGAGCCGGAAACAGGAGCTCGAACAGCGGCTGGAAGGGGCAATCAAGAAGTACGATCTCAGTCAGCTTTTCGCCAAGAAGAAGGACATTCCAGGCTACGGCTAGGGAAGGCAGAGTCCCCGCGATTGATAAGAGGGGAACAGCCTGTGGTCGAGGATGACAGGGCGAGGCAGAGACAGTCCCATCAATCGTCCAACATGAAGGCGGACACTAGCTAGGCCCTGCCTGATCGGTGCACGGCGGCTATCACCTCCCGGACGAGGCGGGCCGCCAGGGCGGCGGTATTCCCTTGGTCCCAGGGCGGACTTACCTCCGTGACGTCGAATCCCACGATCTTCTCCCCAAGTGCACTGATGATTCGTTTCACGTGGAGGGGGGTCAATCCGAAGGGCTCGGGGTTTCCTACTGCTGGGGCATAGGCCGGGTCGATTGCGTCCATATCGAGGCTGAGATAGACCTCGTCCGGGAGCCCTTCGAGAGCCTTCAGGACCCGATCCAGGCCGCCGTCCAAAATGTCGAAGGAGGTAATATGCTTCAAACCCAAATCCTTCACCGCTTTGGCCTCCTCCCCAGAATAGGAGCGCACACCAACAACCAGGACGCGATCCACGCCTAGCTGTTCTGTCACCCTCCGAGTGACACAGGCGTGGCTATTCCGGTCCCCCAGGTACGACTCTCGAAAGTCCATGTGGGCATCCAAGACGACGAAGGCCGGGGGGCGATGGACTCCTACACACGGCGCGGTGATGGAGTGCTCACCGCCCAGCATGATGGTGATCTTGCCGGCGGATAGCTGATCCCTGGCGAAGGCCTCCACCTGCTGAACCATTGCCTCGGACGTGCCAACCTCATCCAGGTTGCCCAGGTCGCAGAAGCGTACGTCCTGCAGGTCCACGTCGTGGACAATCTCGTATGTCTCGAAGTTATAGGAGGCCTGGCGGATGGCGTTTGGCCCGAAGCGAGACCCGCCCCGAAAGGTGGAGGTTCCATCGTACGGCACGCCTAGAAGGACGATAGGGCAACCCTCCGCGGTGATTGAGGCGTCCGCAAAGAGGAGGTTCTCGATGGACATGGCTCCTAGGGCCTCGTAAGTTTGCGTCTGTCCATACCCACTATGTAGTAGACTTCCTTCCCCGGCTCTAACCTGTCGTCAAAGTCCGCAGGGATGGGCAGCTCGAAGGTCTCGTAGTTCTCAAGGTCCATTAGCTGGACCTCGTCATCCATCACCGTGAGGACCTGAGCCTTTCGGCGGTCGATCATGGGAACCCTGACCTTGTGGGTGACTGGATGTACCATACTCCTCTTCTGGCCATCGAAGATACCGAAGGCCTCTATCCTAGCCTTGGCCTCCCCGTGCTTCCCGGGCTTGCTGGTCGTCATGCTGATTATCCTGCAGGGCTCCTCACCAATCATCACGAATCGATTGGGTTTGAGCTCTCTGACCTCTTTGCGTTCCCAAGCCATGGATATCCCAGGAACAAAGGAAGGCTTGATATAAGCCTTCTCAGTCCTGGAGGAGTCATCCCGCCCACGATTCGGTGTCGATAATAACCCCCAAACGTTTATGCTGGGCTGGAGAAGAGCTGGAAAGAGAGGTTCCATGAAGGAGCTGAGAGCGCGTATAAGCTTCAAAGCAGGCCTCTTCCTTTCAATGTTGGGCTTCCTGTTCACGCTGGGTGGTGCGGTAGCTGTCATCCTGATGGCCCTTCCTGTTCTATCCCAAGCCCTATTCACCATGACCCTGGGGGACGAGGTCCGCAGGGCCTTCTTCCTTAGCGGGTCCAGCGCGACCGTCATCATCGGGCTCCTTTTATTCTACATAGGCTACGACAAGATACGTCAGAAGCAGATGATGGAGGTCTTTCGGCGAGAGGTGGAGAGGCCCCAGACCGATAGGTGGCCTCCCGACTGAGGTCTTAACCACGCAGGGCACCTTCGAGCCTAGAGTATCCACCTACTTGGGACCCGGCGCTTCTGGAGCGCTGGTGGATGCGGCCTGCTCGGGTGTCAC
>JAJISG010000226.1 GCA_022848835.1 Thermoplasmatota archaeon
AAGTATCCGGTTCCACAGCCTATGTCGACGATGACCATCCCCCGATCGATTCCAAAGGTCTCTAAGATGACCTCCGGGTCCTGCCACCTTCGCCTGTCGGGGCTGTCCAGCAGCTCCTTCCTGCTGGGATCGAACTTGTGCGCCATGGGGACTTGAAATCTCGAGGACCTATAAGATTTCCTGGTGGTCGTCCAGCCTGCCATCGCCCAGCCGGGGAGTGGGCAGAAGTTTCATAGGGTCAGGAACGGTGGAGTCTGTATCTTGTCCGCTCGAACATATGAAGCCGTTTTCTTTGACGTTGGTGGAACGCTGATGTGGATTGAGCCTAGTGCTGACGAGATATGGGCAAGGGCTCTTGCCGCGCACGGTCATCGCGTCACCGCAGAGGATGTGACAAACCGGACGGCCGTCTCTGGTCCCGAGGTCAACCGGGCGGACCTGCATCGCGCGATGATGGATACGACGGCGGCCATCGGAGGCGAATTTCCAGCCACTATGGAGGAGCAGCGGCCGTTCTTTCGGCGTTTTGACTCGGCGGTGCGCGAGCATTTGGGTATCCCCGTTCAGGAGGAGTTGTTGAACACGGTGGAACGGATGTTCGCTGAAGAGATAGTCACCCACAAGTTCGACAATGTCGACTCCACGCTGCGCAGTCTGAAAAGAGAGGGATATCGACTCGGCGTCATTTCCAACGCGTCGCACGAGCTGCCTGAGAGATTGGAGCAACTCGGCGTGGTGCACCACTTCGACGCGATTACCTATTCCTGGGAGGTAGGTGCTGAGAAACCCGATTCTCAGATCTTTCGCGTGGCCCTGGACCGACTGGATGTGGATCCTCAACAGGCCGTCCACGTGGGAGATAGCTACGACGCCGATGTCCTTGGGGCCCGTGACGTCGGCATAACGCCCATGCTCATCGATCGAGACGGCTCGACCCAATCTATCGACTGCATCGTCCTGAGAAGCCTCACCGAGGTTGCCGAGTACCTATGAAGGTGACCAGAACCTCCAAAAGCTCATATCCGGAGGTTCCCATGCCTTGACGGCGATCCCATGGACGACCCGGCCAGTTCATACTTCAACTGTTCAGACTCCGAGAGGGCGGCCTTCGAGGCGGGAATCAAGCTGGGCTCCGTCTACCACCAGTTCATGGGCACCCCGCTAAGCCATCAGAACGCCGATGTCCTGGAACGCGCCATCGAGGAAGGGGTGAGGGTGCAGCCCTTCGTCGAGGATGTGCGGGTTCATATCGACAGATCCTACCTGAAGGAAAGGCGAAGTCCCTACAGGTACATCTCACTGACGGGCAACATGCTGCAGGTCGAGTTGAAGGTCAGGTACGCGACGGCTGTGGTCGTTTGCGGGATGAAGTTCTTCCAGGATCTGCGATATCCACTGATGTATGTGAAGGAGGTCAGGCCTGTCAAAACGAGGGGCTCATCCGAGGCAGTTTAGCCCTATCCACAGTTTTCTCACACCTGTTTAATACTTTGGTGGTCTTTACCCTTGCTAGCGGAATCTGATGGTGGGAAGCGTAAAGATAGGCATTACAGGGATGCCCAACGCAGGCAAGACCTACGCACTTCAAAAGGTCATCGATATGCTTGAGGCTGAGGAGAGGAATGTGGGGGGGATGATCACGGAACCCATCATGAGCGAGGGGAGGAGGCTTGGTTTCTGGGTGATGGATTGGCAGACAAAGGTGAGGAAGGTCCTGGCCTCTCCGGAAATAAGCTCCAAGGTGAAGGTGGGCAGGTACGGCGTCGACCTGGAGGCCTTGGAACAGGTGGGGGTGAACGCGATCCGCTCGGCTACGGAGGAGGCGGATGTCATCGTAGTGGATGAGGTGGGGAAGATGGAGATGGAGAGCGAAACCTTCGTCGAAGCCGTCAAGGATGCCTTGGATAGCGACAAGCCTGTGATATTGACCCTTCATAAGAAGTCTAGAAATCCCCTTCTGCAGGACATCCGAAGGAGGGATGATGTCAGAATTCTCGAAGTAACCCCTGTAAACAGAAACCTCTTGCCCTACAAGATTGTGGGCCTGCTCAAGGGCGAATGGGAGAGATAGACCTGGCTGGGGACCTGGTGGAGGTCCGAGAGGGTCTAGCGAGGATCCTGGTTCCCAAGACGCATACAGTCAGGGGTCCTGGGAAGGTGGTTGGAAGCCCATTCTACAACAGGGCCATGGCTTTTCCGAGACACATTTCAGTCTTGGTCATGGAGGCCCTTTCATCGAAGGTGAGAAGGGTCCTGGATGGCCTTGCCTCCTGTGGGGTTCTTGGAATCAGATGCGCTTTGGAGGCTCACGGGAGCTTCGAGATCACGCTGAATGATAGAAAGAGGGATGCTCACGATCTTGTCAAGAAAAACTTGGAGATCAACGGCGTGCAAGGGGCGAGGGTGTTATGCGAGGACCTCAACGTCCTCTTGTGCAGGGAACATTTTGACTACGTAGACGTGGACCCCTTCGGCAGCCCCGTTCGCTTTGTGGATAATGCTCTCCGCTCCCTGAGTCCCAGGGGGTTGCTGGCGCTCACAGCCACGGACACTGCTGCTCTTGCAGGGAACTATCCTCGAACCTGCCTCAGGAGGTACGGCGCCGTCTCGGTCAGATCGCCCTTCTCCCACGAGGTCGGTCTGAGGATTCTGGTGGGCTCCATCGTCAGATCCGCTGGGAGATATGACCTGGCAGCACGACCCCTCCTGGCTTTCTGGAGGGAGCACTACTACAAGGTGTTCCTCGAAATCACCTCCGGTGCTAGGAGGTCAGATGAGGCTGTCAGCCACCTTGGGTACGCTGAATATCAGCCCCGTGGGATCCGCACCATTTCCTCCGATGGCGAGATAGGGCCGCTGTGGACTGGCCCCCTATGCGAGCTGGCCCTGCTGGAGAGTTTCAAACCCCAGGATTACATGCCGGCGGTGGTTAACAGATACATCGAGATCTGGCAGGAGGAGGCCATGGCGCGACCTCTTCTCTACACGACAGATGAAGTGGCTAGCGTGCTCCATATACCTGCTCCGCCCCTGCACAGGGTTCTGGAGACCTTGAGGGAAGCTGGTTTCGAGGCTAGCAGGACCACGTTTCACCCGAAGGGTTTCAAGACCAGCGCCGACTGGGAGGAGTTATACAGGCTCCTCGGACCTTCATGACGGACCCTCTTTAGTCTCCACCCTATGAATCTCGAGCTAACCTGGAGTCTTCACGTAGTGAGGTCCTCACCATCGGTCAGCCGTTGCTGCTCTTTCACAGTCGACGTCTCATGAATCTCAAGCCGTTCCGACTCGACTCGGTCAATCGTGCAGAATGGACCGATGCTAACGCTCTCCCCCCTGACAAGCTGGGCTCGCGTAGATTCGAGGTAAATCTCCTGTCCATCGATCTCCTCCACCTTGAGCCGGCCATCTCCCCTTCCTCGACGCACAGAGATTTCCTTGGCATTGATTGAAGGCACTCGGGAGGTGCCTGTCAGGTGGATCGCTACCTCCTGGGCCTCCAGACCACGGCCGATGTTGAAACGCCCCTTACTGGAAAACTCCTGGGTCCGTACCCAGTCACCTACGGTTAGCTTTCCGCTTGCACTGACCTCCTGGGCGTCAAGGATGCTGCCCTTCACAGCCAGAGACCCCGATGTCGTGACTTCTGCGGCCCGCAGGTCTGACGCGATCTTCACCGACCCTGACGACCTGAATTCCCTGGCCCGCAGATCGGATCCGATCTTGGCAGAACCCGACGACCTGAACTCCTCAGACTCGCAAGCGCCTTCGATTCTACAGGCACCGGAGATTCGGACTTTAGTGGCACGAAGGTCGCCTGTAACCTTGCCGGAACCTGAACATTTGAACTCCTCGATCGGCGTGTCGCTAGACACGACCCCCGCGCCACTGATGATAATTCTCTTTCCCTTAGCTTCAACACGGGGACCCAGCCTTGAAAGGGCCTCCCTCACGCTTCGGCCGATGTCCTCCATCCGCCGTTCGAACTCTCCGGAACCGAAGGTCGTCTCAAGTCTCTGGCCGACTTCTTCCAAAGCGGCCTCTATAGTCTCCTGGACCATCGCACTGATATCCCCCTCGGTGGCCGTCTCCGTGTCGGCAGGAGCCGGAGTCTCCTTTTCGGCCACGGGTTCCTCGGGCATCTCATGGTAGCGAGCCTTGATCTCCTTATATGTCTCCTCTCCGATCTCGCCCCTGGCCAACCGTTCCTCAAGCTGCTTGAGAAGTTCCTCTTTCTTCATTGTAGCAGTCTTCCCATGTCCCCGGGTAGCCTGACATGATTAGCCATCAATGATATAGGCTTTCTCTGGGCGGCCCTTGCCGGCGAACCTTGCCTGTGAAGCCGAGCCTTCTGTGCCCGCCGAGACCGAACTCTCCAGCCCTTCCAGGCTCCAAGTAGGCGTTGCATCCAGCCGGCACTCTCGTGCTCTCTCATCCCCCGTTTCAGGAGGGGGGTGTCGGCATACTCGATTCCTGCCATGATTCCCTAGATGGTAGGGGCTATATTTATACCATCTTCAAAATAAAAATTGACAACCTCCATCTTGGGGGTGTCAACATCAACCCCCCGGTGGAAAAAGTCCTCGAAAAAGGAAAAATCAAATAGCGGCCTTTGCCTATGTCGGTAGGTGGACGACGATTTCGCCCTACTGAAGGTCATCGCCTCGGCTAGCCGCCACCGCATATTGAACCTGCTCGCGAAGGGCGTCGACCACCCCGAGGATCTTGCCGGTAGGCTGGGGCTCCGGCGGCAGAGCGTTGACAAGCATCTTCTCGAACTGTATGGGTGGGGGTTCATAGATCGAAGTGCCATTTTTCCCGCGGACGGGCGCCCACGCATAGTGTACCGTCTTAGCGATCGTGGCAAGGTGTTAGTCGGGCAGGTTGACACCCTTGTTCAGTACTATCTCCTGGGTGTCCTGGCTTACTAACAGCTAAATGTGGATTTTCTGGAGGGTT
>JAJISG010000227.1 GCA_022848835.1 Thermoplasmatota archaeon
AGAGCCTCCATCCCGACCATGCTATCACCTGGAGAAGATATGGACAGCGACGGTCGCCCCCGACCCACCCACGTTGTGGGTCAGGGCTACTTCCGCCCCCGACACCTGCCTAGCCTTCTCCGCCTCGCTTCTCAACTGCTTGAAGACCTCCACCACCTGACCCGCACCCGTGGCTCCCAGGGGGTGGCCCTTCGCTTTGAGACCGCCGCTGGTATTGACCGCTATGTCCCCACCTATCTCCGTCCGTCCCTCCAGGGTCCATACGCCCCCCTGACCCTTGGAACAGAAGCCCAGATCCTCCAGGGCCATGATCTCGCCTATGGTGAAGGCATCGTGAATCTCAGCCATGTCGACCTCCCCTGGAGATAGGTGGGCCTGTCGATATGCCTCCTTGGCCGCTTTGACGGTGCCATCCACCCTGGTTATGTCCTCCCGATCGTGGAGAGCGAGGAAATCGCTCGCTCCGGAGGAGGCCTGAATATAGACCGGGCTGTCGGTGAAACTCTTCGCCAGCTCGGCCCTGGTCAGGAGCAGTGCGGACGCGCCGTCGGAGACGGGGCAGGAGTCGTAAAGGGTCAACGGTTGGGCCAGCATAGGAGCCTCGAGGACCTGCTCTAGCTTGATGGGCCTCTGGAAGTGGGCCTTGGGGTTGTGGCTGGCATACCTGTGGTTCTTAACAGCGACTTGAGCCAGGGATTCCCTCTTGGTACCGTACTCGTGCATGTGCCGGGAGGCCATAAGGGCGTACAACCCGGCAAAGGTGGTTCCTGCCAGGCGCTCCCACTCAGTATCCCCGCTCACACCCAGCCAGTACCTCCTCCTGTCAGAGGGCAGGTCCGTCATCTTCTCCACGCCCGCCACCAGGACGACATCCAACATGCCGCTGTGAAGGGCGAACCAGGCGTCTCTCAGGGCGTAGGAACTGGAGGCGCACGCGTTCTCCACCTTCCTGGCGGGGATATGTGTCAATCCCACCTGTTCCGTCATGAGGGCCGCCAGATTTCCCAGCTGGCCTCCACCGAAGGACATGCTTCCCACGAAGGCCTCCTGGACCTGTCTTGGATCCATGCCTTTATCCACGCTATCAAGGCATTCGAAGAAGGCCTGGGCGAAGAGGGACTTGATCCCCTCCTTGAGGACGCCGAAACGGGATTGGCCCGCCCCGACGATGGCTACCTCACCCGCCATGAGGCCCCTATCCCTCCTCCCCTTTTGAAGCCTTCTCAGGCGCGGTATCCGCCTCCAGGAGCCACTTTTGCGCCTTTGACGATAGAGAGTGAGGGAGGGGCCTCACTCGCACCTCCCTCAGAATCTCCTCTCGGACTCCTTCTCCCAGGGAATATAGACCCTCTTTGGAGGCAAGCTGGACGAACCAGCCAACGCTGAAGGTGCTGTCCAGGGCGGAGAGGCAGAGGAAACGCTTGGAATCTAGCGGGAGGCCAGGGCTGTCCAGGAGACGGGATAAGAGCTCCATCGCCGTCCGAGGTGGCAGGGCGGGAGATGCCAGGAGGAGGTATGCGAAGAGGAGCTTTGGCCCTGCCTCGAGGTCCCCAGAGATGATCGAGGTGAGGTTCTGCTCCAGGACTGTCGAGGAGGCCTGTGCGGCCCGAACCGGGTCCAAGAAGAGGGCGTATATCAGGTGGAGAAGATGGTACTCCGTGAACTCTCCCTGCTCCAATAGGAAGTGGGCAGCTCCCTGCAGGCCTGGTGGCACATTCTCCGCGGTGAAGAAGGCTTCGTCCTCCCTCTCGGGCAGAGGGATAACATCGAAGACCGTCTCGCACGCCCTGAGCTTGGCCGCCCTCGATAGGGTCGGGTGGTCGAGGATGCGGGAGGCGATGAGGCCGAACAAGATGGGAGACCTGACGCCTCCCTCCTTCTCACCATAGATACCCCCTCGGTAGGACTCCAGGGCCTCTCCTAAGCATCTTCGAAGAGCTGACTCCTCGCCGGGGAGCTTGAAGAGGTCTCGCAGCTCCTCCTCCAGGTCCTGGGGCACAACCTGGACATGCCGTCACATGTACTTGTTCCTTGGTAGGGAGGTCTCTTATTGAGCGTGCGATTCCTCCCCCATGATCTGCGTAGCGGAGACGGCCACGATCCTCGGGGATGTCGCAATCGAGAGAGGTGCGAGCGTATGGTATGGGACTGTGGTGAGGGGGGACCTGGAGGGCATCAAGGTGGGCAAAGTCACCAACCTACAGGATGGGGTAGTGGTTCATACCGACGTGGGCTGCCCCACGAGAATTGGGGCGAGGGTCACCGTCGGCCATGGCGCCATCGTCCACGGCTGCGAAGTGGGGGAGGACTGCATCATCGGAATGGGCACCACCATATCCAGCAAAGCCATCATCGGTAAGGGCTCCATCGTGGCGCCCGGGGCTGTGGTCCCTGAGGGCAAGACGTTCCCCTCTGGGAGCCTTCTCCAGGGTGTTCCCGCCAGAGTCGTCAGAACGGTGGAGGACACCGACAAGGTGCGCATAGAGGGCAGTTGGCGTGTATACGAGGAGTTGGCGCGAAAGACCCTCGAGGCGAGAGAGGAGTTGAGAGGCGAACCGGGGGCCAGATGCAGAATCAGCTTCCTCGAGGACGCGGAGCCCTGATTTCAATGGTCTACACTCTCAGCCCCAGAAGGGGACAATGGAGCCTAGCTGAATAGACGTCGCGAGTTGGTCTCGAGGATGGCTCTCTTGGCGTCATTGGAGAGCGGGAGAGCCAGAAAGTCATCGAGGTTATGCTTGATGCCGGGTACCATGGGCCCTGGCCAGTCAGAGCCAAAGAGTGTCTTGTGGGCGACCTCCTCTAGGCGGGGGAAGTAGTGAAGCAACCGTTTGGGCGGTATGCTCGAGACATCGAAGTAGAGGTTCTGGTGCCTTCTCAACAGAAAGAAGGCCTCTTCCGTCCAGAAAGGGCGTCCTCCATGGGCCATTATGATCTTGAGCTTGGGAAAGTCCAGGGCCACGTCGTCTAGGCTGAGGGGATTCCCAAACCGAACCCGAGCTCCAGGAAAGATGGAGGTTCCAGTGTGTATCATCACTGGGAGTCCGTTATCCTCTGCCATGGAGTAGACTACCTCCAGCCCCCTCAGGCCCTCAGTCACATAGCTATTGGGAAAAAAGAGCTGGTGAGGCGGGTGAATCTTGATGCCACGAACCTCATACTTGGAAACGAGCTCTTCCATCCTCTGTTCAACATCTGTCGACCTCGGATCGACACCTCCAAAGGGGAGGAGACGGTCTGGATATTCGCTGGCGTACTCGGCAGAGAAGGCGTTCACCTCCTCTGTGAACCCAAGGACCTCCTTCGCTACGTAGTTGATGAGGCAGACTCGCCAGACTCCCTCGCGATCGAGAAGCTCTATGAACTTGGACGGGCTCTTGCGGAGCTCGGTTATGAACTCGTAGTCTCTCTTCCCAAGCTTCAGGACCTCCATGGCCTCCGGTTTCACCATCTCAAAGGGCTGGATGTGGACGTGCACATCGGTGACCTTGAGGCCTTCCATGCGAGGGGGCAGAGGGACAGTCCCTGAATAAGCTTCCCCCCTCCCAGGGCGAATACACAAAGGAAACCTCCGCGCAGAATGATATGACCCTGCGCAGATTCACATCTCTCAGTCCGACTGGAACAGCTCCACCCAGATGCCATCGGGATCCTTGACATACGCCCAGCGGGGGCTCTTGCTTCCTATGGGTCCCATGACCACGGGGAACCCCTTCTCCTCCAGGTACTCAAGAGCGCCATCTAGGTCTCCGACCGAGAAAGCCAGGTGGTCTAGCTCCTCTCCCTCCCTGTAGGGGCCCGCCACCGGGCTGTCATCCGCGTACCAGTTAATCTCTAGGTGGTTCTCCGAATCCTCGCTCTTCAGGCCCGCGAACTCCCCCTTGTTTTCCGGGGACTCCGTACGGTCTAGGAGTTTCATGCCCAGGACCTTGGTGTAGAAGTCGATGGAGCGATCCATGTCTCGAACGCGTATTCCAGTGTAGACAAAGGTGAACTTCACTCTTCTCGCCATGTGATGAACTAGAGTGAGATGATAAACCTTGCTTCCGAGGCCCCGACCAGGCGTCTCAAGCTGTGGCGACAATTCCTGATTAGGGGTTGAGGATTGCCAGATGAACCCGCCCACAGGTTTAACCGGAAACACGGCATTCAAAAGGCATTAATGTAGGCCGACACTTTCCGAGTCGATGAAGGTGCCCTACTGGCTGTGCAAGATATGTCAAGAGAAGCTACACGTCTGGTCAAGGGCAAGGGAG
>JAJISG010000228.1 GCA_022848835.1 Thermoplasmatota archaeon
TATGTGAGTGGTCCAATGACAGGATATCCTAATGAAAACGAAGCGGCTTTCTCTGAAGCTACTGAAGCGTTGTGCGAGAGCGGAGGCCGAGGGCAAGCAGAGGTCGTCGTGAACGTCGGCGAGGTTCGAGTCGATCACTGCCTCCATATCACCCTCCTCTGTCAGGGGAGTAGGCCTTATGGACAGATCTGAGTTCAGGAAGTAGTAGTTCTCCTGCGCGGTGTCAATCGACGCCAGGACACCGCAATCTATCCCACCCCTCAGGATACCGTCCAGGCTGTTCTGTTTGGTCTCCTTCTCCTGTATCACTGAGACGTACTGAAGTCGAAAGGGATGATCCCGGATCTCGTCAGGGGTCAGAGGCTGTATCAGACTAAGGAGGTAGACAACACTTCCTGACGCCTCGCTTCTGAGAAAGGCTTCGATGGCTTCGGTGTTCAAGCTAGCGCTGTTGAATCCTATCTCCACCGGTGCATCCCATTCCCTGCACTTCGGTATGGAGATCACGCTTTATAAGCGTAATCCTTGGTGCCCTCACGGAACCTTTTAGTGCTTAATTGCTTTACCACGGAGGGACATCCATGAAAGTCAAGGATCTGAGACCTCGCAACAGGGTCGACTCCATAGAGCTTCTCATCGTCGAGAAGGGAGAGCCCAGGAGCTTCACCAGTCGCGATGGCTTAACGGGAAAGGTCTGTGATGCGCGGGGTAAGGACGATGATGGGGACACGGTCTCCGTAACACTGTGGAACGAAGAGATCGATAAAGTCAAGGTGAATGACCGCATCGGCATCGCAAACGGATGGGTCAGTGAGTGGCAGGGTAACCTCCAGCTCAGCGCTGGTCGCTACGGAAAGCTGGAGGTCCTAGAGTAGCCAGGCGATGAAGGTCGTCCCCAGAAGGGGGACCATGAGCATAGTGAAATCGTCGTCGACATACGTCATGGTCGGATACTCTGCGGCGATGGCCACACCCGTGGCGAAGAGTGATAGTATTAGAAGGTCACCCAGAGGGAAATCCGTCAGAAACCACAGGCCGGAGAAGGCGATGAGAGCATATACGAGGAGCGGAACCAAGGGATAGCCCACCCTTTCCCGGCTCCAGGCACAGATAGGGTCGACCCATGCCATGCCAAACATGGACACCACCACGAGAGGCGGGGGGAAGAGAATTAGGCCCAAGACCAGGGCAGTGCCGCCCCAGAAATAGGCGGAGATCTGTCCCCTCTCATACTCCCTGATGCCTATGATATCCACTTCGAAGACCAGGCGAAGGGTCTCGATGGCTAGTGTAGCTGACCACAGAATGAACGCCAGGAACGGCTTGGGGAAGCCTACCCATAGGTCCTCTGGGAGGAGGTAGTAAACAAGGAAGACCGGAGAGACTAAATGGAATGTCCTTCGAAATACGGTCCCCAGTTCCAGGTTCATCCAAGTTGGAGACGCGTCGGAGGTTCATAATGCCTGCGAGGCTAACGGAACGCGCGTGGAAAGCTGTGCGCAAGGCTGGACGAGGGAACAGTGCGGAGACCGCTATGGCATGCGACCCGGAATTCCGAGTCCGCAGGCGACACTTTTAAATCGTGAACCGGTTTTAGATTAGTTGGAGAAGAATTTCGAGGTGATTATCCTGTCGGAGAAGAGCGTTCTTACGAGTAAGGTTCGGTCAGAGCTGGACCTTCTGGAGAGACATGTGACAATGTTGAAGGCAGTCTGGGAGCACCAGCCAATAGGCATCATCCGGTTGTCGGAGATGCTCAGTTATCCGCAGCACAAGGTCAGGTATACCTTGAGGGTCCTGGAGCAAGAGGGTCTTATTAGGCCTTCCGCTGAGGGTGCCGTGATCACGGAAGGGCTCCAGCCTTTCCTCTCTAGGTTGGGGGTTCTCCTCGATGAGATGAGCGATACCGCCAATTCACTGAGGAAGTCTCTCAAGGGGCATCAGTGGGAATCTTTTTGAGGCCTGTGTCAGTATGGCCGCATGTGCCGCGGTAGCTTAGTCTGGTTGAGCGCTCGGCTGTTAAACCGGCAGAGACCGAGTGGTCACCGGTTCGAATCCGGTCCGCGGCGCTGTAAGTTTGGTTCGAATCCGTCCCGCCAACATGCCACAGTCTCGCCCTCATTTGGGCGTGAATCCTCCCAATCACGCAATCAAATATCGCCAAGGCCTACTGGGAAATCTTTAGCATAGCGTCTCATGAAACCCCGTGGATCGCCTCGGGGAGATATGGGAGTAGAATCACTTTTGAGATTCATGTAGTTTGCTTTAAGAATGTGCAATTCGAAGATCTTTGTCGGGAGCATGCTCGGTACAGGATGCCTGAACGCAGTCATGTCGGCGATAGCTGGCGTCGTTTTCCCTCCCCGAAGTTCGGCCATTGTCATCGAGACGAGCGCTTCGACCCCCATTTCACTTACCCCTGCTTGTAGTTTAGTTGTGAATTGGCTTTGGAGAGGTCGCGTGTCATGAAGCACATCAGCCCAAGGTGCGAGATTATCCATGTCTTCCTTGTCTACATCGGGGGTAGTCTGATAGCGTCCCGCAGTCTCGAAGGACAGACCGTTCCGGACGAAGACATCTTCTCCGCTGTCCTAGAGGCCATTCAGAGATTCGTAAAGATCACAATCCCCGCCTTCGGGAAAGGCTGGCTTGATGCCATTGACCACGGTACCCTAAAGATTCTATTGGAGAGGGGAAAGTACTGCTTCCTGGTCCTGGTCACCACGGGGAATCAGGATGACCAACTGAGGGGAGAAGTGAGGGACGTTCTCAGAAGGTTCGAAGAGAGGAATGTGGAGGGACTGGAGCAGTGGAATGGCGACCCTGAC
>JAJISG010000229.1 GCA_022848835.1 Thermoplasmatota archaeon
GAGGAGCACACCAGAAGGGAGGAGGTTCGCGCCTCAGCAGGCGAGTATGATTCAGTCCTGAAGAGCATAACAGACAGGAAGCTGGATGCCTGCATCTCCATAAAGTTGAGTCAGTTCGGTCTGACCATCGGTGAGGATTACTGTAGGGAGATAGTTGCCGAGCTCTTGAACAGATGCCGGCGGGAGGACATCTTTCTCTGGTTGGACATGGAGGGCTCCCAGTATACATCCGCCACCCTGAGAATCTACGACGAGTGCCACGCAAGCTATGCGGAGACAGGCCTTGCCCTCCAGGCTAACCTCAAGAGGACGGAGGAGGACCTTCACACGCTGCTTCCGAAGGGTGGAATCGTTCGCCTGGTCAAGGGCGCCTATAGGGAGAATCCCTCCATATCCCTTCGGAGGAGGAGGGATGTGGATGGGAGCTACCGCAAGCTCATGCAGATTCTCTTCCGAGATGGCGAGAGGTTCGCCCTTGCTACCCACGACGACCGACTCATACAGGAGGGGTTGTCCCTTCAGGGGAGATACCGTCGAGACTTGGAGTTCCAGATGCTCTTAGGGGTCCGAGACCCCTTGAAGGAGGAGCTGAGGTCCAACGATCTCAGGGTCCTAGAATACATACCCTACGGACCTCAATGGCTCCCCTATTTCTTCCGCCGCATTAGGGAGAGGCCGAGAAACCTGATGACCATGTTCAGGTCCTTCGTCAGGAGCTAATGAGGAGTTGTCTTCCCCCGAAAATTCGACTGTCAGGGCCGTGCCAAATATATACACTCGAAATGAAGGCATTTAATAGAGGGAATATGCTCTCATTGACTTAGTTTCCCATGCTAACGTAGAGGGCTAGTCCCATGACAATATTCGGGGTATTCAGATACGCCCCCGAGGATGGTAAGGCCAGATTCGTGGATTATCAGCTTGATGTGCCTAGGGGCACCACGGTTCTGGATTGCCTCCTCAAGATTAAGCACGAGATGGATGGCTCCCTCTCATTCCGTTACTCCTGCCGGAGCGCCATATGCGGCTCCTGCGCCATGACCATCGATGGTACGAACCGGCTGGCCTGCAAGACTCAAGTCTCGACCCTTGGACGGGTAGTGAAGGTGGAGCCGCTGACTGGATACCCAGTGATAAAGGACCTCATAGTGGACATGGACCTCTTCTGGAGGCAATACACATCCATCAAGCCGTACCTCATCTATCGCTCATCTCCACCGGAAGGGGAGTGGACGCAGTCCCCCGAGGAGAGGAGAATCCTGGAAGAGCCATCGACGTGCATCATGTGCGGCGCCTGCAGCTCTTCTTGCCCCGTGATCTGGACAGACGAGCGGTACTTAGGGCCTGCGGCCCTTCTGAAGGTCTGGAGGTTCGTGGCGGACTCCCGGGATGAGGCGGAGGAGGAGAGGCTCGGCATGATCAACAACGAGTTTGGGGTGTGGAGGTGCCACACCATCTTCCGATGCGTGGATTCCTGTCCCAAGGAGATCAACCCCACGGAGGCCATTGAGCATCTCAGGCGTGCCGCCGTCCGACACTCCATTCGGGGACTCTTCCGGAGGAAGTAGTGTGGGGAGTTGTGGGGACGATAACCCGTCGCAGGCACCGCCCCATCCTCCGGCCCTTCAACCAACAACAATGGGGGATAGAGGATGAGGGAGCATGACGTGGTG
>JAJISG010000023.1 GCA_022848835.1 Thermoplasmatota archaeon
TTCCAGCTACGAGGAGATCAGCAAGGATGCCTATCGAGGGCTCCTAGAGAAGGAAGGGTATGGTGACGCAACGCTGGCTGGGAGGGTTGCAGAAGCCTACCGACGTATACGTCTGTCGAGCCTGAGGCTGTACCCGGAGACGGTAGCCGTCCTCGATAGTCTGTCGCAGAGGTATCGTCTGGGCATAATCTCCAACGGTCCCAGTGAAATTCAGCGGGAGAAGATGGTGAAGTTTCGCCTGGTGGACTACTTCGATACCGTTATCATCTCTAGCGAGGTCGGGGTTGAGAAGCCAAGCGCGACCATCTTCAGCCACGCTCTTCAACAGGCGGGAGCCGAAGCTGCGAGGAGTGCCCACGTAGGCGACAGCCTGAGCCACGACGTGAAGGGTGCCCTGGAAGCTGGGTTCACGAGCTTCTGGATCAACAGGGGAGTCCTCGATTTCGATGGCGTAGAGGTCGCGCCTCAATATGAACTGCAAAGTCTGGAGGAGCTTCTCCCGATACTCGATGGATGACCTACTCCACGGTCACGCTCTTGGCGAGATGTCTCGGCTTGTCTATGGAGCATCCTCTCTCTCTGGCCGTATAATAGGCGAGGAGCTGTAGGGCTACCACGTTCACCACGGGCGAGTATACGGGCTTCACCCACGGAACGTGGAGGAGGTGGTCCACGTATTTCTCCATCTCATCATCACCTTCGTAGGCGATGGCGATAACAGGGGATCCCCGGGCGCTCACCTCGCCTATGTTCCCCCACATCTTCTCGTATGTGTGATCTCTGGGGACCAGGGCCACCACAGGAGTCTCCTCAGTAAGGAGGGCCAGGGGCCCATGCTTGAGCTCTCCCGCTGGATATCCCTCGGCATGGATGTAGGATATCTCCTTCATCTTCAGGGCGCCCTCCAATGAGATGGGGTAGTTGATGTTGCGACCCAAGAAGAACATACTGCGGGAGTTACTGTACTCTCGCGCTAGTTTCTCGATCTCTCCCGCCGAGTCAAGTACAGACTGGACGGCCCTGGGGAGGGCCCTCAGCTCATCCGTCCACTTCCTGGCCTCATCGGCTGTGAGATGTCCAGTGTCGACGCCGAACCTCAGTGCAAGGAGATAGAGCCCCATCAATTCGGCCGTAAAGGTCTTGGTTGCCGCGACGCCTATCTCCAGCCCCGCCCTCGTATAGAGGACATCCTCCGCCTCCCTAGCGATGGTGCAGCCCAGGTAGTTGGTTATGGCGAGGGTCCTACACCCCCTCTTCCTGGCCTCTCGAGCGGCGGCAATGGTGTCCGCCGTCTCCCCACTCTGGGTCACGAGAACCACCAGTGGTTTCTCGCCGGAGGCCCTGGTATACCTGTACTCGGAGGCGAGTTCCGCCGAAGCCGGGACGCCGGCCAGCTCCTCCATGATGTACTTCCCGGCCAGGGCTGCATGGAAGGATGTGCCGCACGCCACCAGCTTTACGTGACTCGTCCCGCCCCTGAGGAGGTCATCTGATTCAAGGTCGCTCACACGTCCTAGGAGTGTGGAATGGATGACCCCCGGTTGCTCGAATATCTCTTTGAGCATGAAGTGCGCGAAGCCACCCTTCTCCGAATCCTCCACCGTCCAGGAGACGACTTCAGGTTCCCTCTTGACGAGGGAGCCGTCGGGTGCGTAGACATCGACATCCGTCGGTGTAATGACAGCGAGCTCTCCGTCCATCAGGTAGAGAATCCTGCTGGTCTCCCGAAGCAGGGCGTGGACGTCGGAGGCGAAGAGGTTCTCCTCCGTACCTAGGCCAACAACGAGCGGGCTGTCCTTGCGTGCGACGACCAGCTTTCCCTCCTCACTGGCGTGCATCAGAGCGAAGGCGTAGGCCCCCTGAATCTGCGGAAGGACCGAACGCAAGGCTGCCTCCAGGTTCCCTTCGTAGGCATCCTCAACCATGTGAACCACGGTCTCCGTGTCCGTCTGGGAGGTGAGCTTGTGACCCTTGGCCTCCAGTTCTGCTCTGAGAGAGGAGTGGTTCTCGATGATGCCGTTGTGAGCGAGGGCGATGGTGCCCTGGCAATCGAGGAAGGGGTGGGCATTCTCCCGGCTGGGGGCACCGTGTGTTGCCCACCGAGTGTGACCAAACCCCGTGGTCCCTTCCATCTCCGGAAGCTCTCTCTCAAGATGTCTGATCTCCCCCTTGTCCTTCTGCAGCTGAATGCCGCCCTCGAGGATGGCGATGCCAGCGGAGTCGTATCCACGATATTCGAGCCTCTTCAGGGCCTCGAGAAGAATGGGGAGGGCCCTCCGATGGCCAGTGTAGCCGACAATGCCACAGATCTAGATCACCACCGAGCCGTGTTCCAGGTCGCCACGAAGAGTGCAACCGGAGGAGACATTGCATCTAGCTCCCACTATCGAGCCTGGAAGGACCTTGACTCCGCCTCCCAGTAGGGTGTCCTCTCCAAGGAATGAGCCCACGCGCTCAAGGCTGTGAAGCTCTCCCTCCAACTGGATGGTGGCCGCTTCGCTGGGGGAGGATAGATGGGAGCCAGACCTGACGCCTTTACCCAGAACACCGTGAGACACGTAAGAGAAGGCACCGAGGGAGCAGTCGTTCATTATGACACTCTCCTCGATGAAGGATGAGGGCCCGATGGTGACGTTCTGACCAATGGACGTGGAGGGATAGATGGTCACATGGGGGCCGATGTCGCATCCCGTGCCGATGGCTACTGGCCCCAGGACATAGGCACCCGCTCTCACGACGGATCCCTCTCCGATGGAGACGGGACCTCGCAGGACCACTCCCTCCTCCACTTTTCCGGCAGTCTGTTCCTCAAGGGTCGCTAGAGCGGTAGCGTTGACCCTTATCAGGTCCCACGGATAGACGGCGTCGATCCAGGTTCCCTGCGTGTGGATCGCCCTCAGCTTCTTGACCCCTGATAGGCGATTGAGAACGGCGGGAATATCAGACACACCGCTGCCCACAGACTCCTCGCACATCGCCAGGAAGCCGTGATCTAAGGCGTATATGCCCGTATTGATGAGATTGCTGATTCGATCCACAGGCTTTTCAACGAGGTCGCGAACCCAATCACCCTCTAGGATGACCACGCCGTACTTGGATGGCATCTCGCTCTCAGTGATCACGATAGACGGGACTGCGCCCTTCTCCAGGAGATCCTGAACAGTCCTGGCGTCAATCACATTGTCTCCCGGCAGAACGAGGAAATCATCATCTAGTTTATCCCGCGCCTGAAGGAGGGCGTGGGCGGTCCCCAGTTGCTTGGTCTGGACCACGTATTCGATGCGAGCCCCGAAGCTCTTCCCCTCCTCGAAGTGGGTCATGATTCTCTCTTTCCTGTATCCCACTACGAGGATGAGCTCTCGGATTCCGTTCTCCACCAGAGCCTGGACGACGTACTCCAAGATCGGCCGATTGCCCACGGGGATCATGACTTTCGGCTCTGTGTGTGTGAAGGGTCCGAGCCGAGTCCCCTCTCCCGCCGCTAGAATGACAGCCTTCAATCGCTCACCTTTCGGACCGCTCAACTCCACTCTCACTAGATTTACTTTTGGTCGCCGTTATCTCCGGGAGGCTTGTGGGGAGGGAGGCCACATGGTAGGACACCTTATCCTCCAAGCCCTCGTTGGCCGCCTCGATGGCGGACACCGCCTCCGAGGATGAGTCCTCCGACACGATCAGCAGGACA
>JAJISG010000230.1 GCA_022848835.1 Thermoplasmatota archaeon
TTCACCCCTCTCATGTACGCAGTAATGTGGCCATACATGGTCTGCAGGTTATAGGTGGCCAGCATTCCTAACCCCAAGGGGTGGCCATCGAGATCCGTCAGGATGCGGTGGTATCTCTCGACGAAGGAGATGCCAAGCTGCCCCCTCAAGAACCGCTCGTTGGTCAGGAAGTATGGGGCCAGGTAAGCGGAACTTCGGTCTACCAGGAAGCCATGGAAGGCGGCCTCAGCCTTTAGTCTCTTCACCACTCGAGTAGTTAACTCGACGGCCTCTTCCAGCCTACTGAGGGGTACCAGTCCCTCAGCCACGACCAGGCCACCGGATATTCTTCGGGCACTGTAAGGCTCATACCTATCCTCCCACAAGATCTTCCCAACCTCATCCCCCTCTTTCCTTCCCCCGGAGGAGAGGAGGACATCGTCGGCGACTTTCCCCTCAGCCACGACTCCCTTCTTGTCACCCTCGAAGGCGAGAAGAACCATGGCGGGAACATCAGGTAGCTGTTTCAAGAGCGCCGTCTGGAGAATCAGGTGGGACCCATCCACGAAGCTGATATGGTTAGGGGTTATCGGCAGCCTTGCGAGCTGCGAAAGGGCGTATACCATGGCACGGATGCTCTCAAAGCTGTAGGCCGAAATACTCACCCTTTCCGGTGCAGGAACGACCTTGAGGGTCGCTTCGGTGATAACGCCAAGGGTGCCCTCGGCCCCTAGAAAGAGATTCGTCAGGTTGTAGTTCTGGGAGCCTATGTCGAAGTCCTTCTCTCCCGTATCCAATGTTCGACCTTCGGGAAGGGCTACCTCCAGACTCCGTACCCAGTGAGAGGCCGGACCGAACTTGTAGGAGCCGATCCCGACACCTCCATTGCTCAGAAAGCCACCCACGGTGGACGACCGATAGAATATGGGTGCCACCGGGAGGGAAAATCCAGCATCAGACACAGCGTCCATCACGTCCTTCCATATCGCTCCTGCCTGGGCAGTGATAGACAACCGGTTCTCGTCCACATCCTCAACGCGATTCATCAGGTTGGTGCTAAGGAGAATCCCCCCTACATTGGGAACGGATCCGCCATGGAGGGACGTCCCTCCTCCCCTAGGCACGACGGGGAACTCCAACTCCCGGCCCAGCTTCAGGATGCGGACAACTTCCTGGGTCGATCTGGGAAGCGTCATGATATCCGGTTTCAGCTTGAACTGTATGGCTGCCTGCTTGGGAAGGGGAGCAAAGTCATGGCTGTAGACCAGCTTCTCCAGATTCTCGGTTGAGACCCTCTCCTCCCCCAAGGTGTCCCGGAGCCGTTTGTAGGCGAAGCTGAGGTCGCTATAAACCATGGAATGGACCACCGGTGAGTCCCGAAGGGACTCCCCGATATTAACCTTAGGGGCCGACTGCACCCCACTTGCAACTTCGGTCTCATCTGGGCATTAACCTTAGTGATACCGCCTAGGCTTAGATTCCAAGGGCTTTGACTATGCTGTCCTTGAGCTGGTCCAAGTCGAGCCCCCCAGCCTTGAGACCCATGGCCTCGGCCACGGATTCTAGCTTCTCTCCGGTGACAGCATCGAGGGCCTTGATTATGGCCACCTTCAGATCCCTCTCCTTCCTGCCCAGCACCTCGATGCTCAGCTGTTCTGCGGCATCTAGAATCTTTGGACTTACCTCTCCTAGGGTCGGCGCCTTTGGAGGGGAGGGAGTCTCGGCGAGTTCCCGTTTTATCTCCTTCTCGATCTGCGCTCTCCCTCTTCGGAACTCACCTATGGCCCTTCCAATTCCTCTGGCCAGCTCAGGGATCTTTTTCGGGCCTATGAGGAGAACAATGGCGACTATGACGAGGAGTATGATGAGTTCGGGTCCTCTGGGGAACTGAGCTGCAATCTCGGGGATTCCTGACGGAAACACCACAGGACACACCTTCCAGTATATGGTACAGTCATGGGAGATAAAGCTTTTTCGTACGTCGTTCTCCCATCCAGTAACAGTCCTCCAAGAGAGGCCCCTGTCTATAGAGGCTGCAGGACAGGATAGA
>JAJISG010000231.1 GCA_022848835.1 Thermoplasmatota archaeon
CCGAAGAAGGCTGAATCGGCATACCCCTCCCCAAGGCCGCCCCCGGTGTAGAAGGCGAGGCCGGTGGGGGCTATGGAGGGGTTGAAGACGAGTATCGGGTCCTCAAAACTCTGGTCCTGGGCCTCCCCCTGGACCACAGGCCAGCCGTAGTTCAGACCTGGGCGACCTCGATTCAGCTCATCGTTGCCAGCCGGCCCATTCTCGGTGAAGAGGAGGAGGCCGCCACGGGTGAAGTCCATACCGAAGACGTTTCTGATTCCCACCAGATACGAATAGGTATCGCCGAGAGGATTGTCCTGAGGTACTGAGCCGTCCGGATTCATCCTGAGAATCTTTCCACCGAGGGAGGAGGGATCCTGGGCCTGATCTGGATCCAGGGCATCCCCCACTGATGCGTAGAGCTTGCCGTCGGGGCCAAAGAGCAGGCGGCCGCTGTTGTGTCTTGAGTTAGCGGGGATGTTGTCCAGCAGGATCTCCTCCGGGCCCGCCACATCACCCAGGTCCCTGAACCTTGAGATCCTGTTGGAAATGCCATCCCCGGAAGTGTATGTGTAGTAGAGGTAGACGAAGGGCCGAGTGGCGAAACTGGGATCGAGGGCTATTCCCAGCAGCCCCGTCTCCGGCAGCTGTACCACATCGAGGGAGACGAAGGGTTGTTCCAGCAGCTCCCCGTCCCGGAGGATGCGAACCCCTCCCTCCCGCAACTCGTTGTAGAAGATCCGACCATCCTCGGTCATAGCGAGGCTGACGGGAAAGGCGAGGCCCTCCTGGACGCTCTCCAACGCCAACTCTCCCACACCCTTCTCTGGCCGGGGAAGGAGGAGGAGTCCTGCCGGGATGGAAACGAGGGCTGCCACGAGCAGGACAACGATGACGAGACGCCTCCTATCCACGTCACGGAATTGGCACTGAAGACCAAAAAGGTTCATGCTGATGTGGATGGAGGTCGAACCATGGAGCCCTCTCCAGATGGGAACTCACGAGCAAAAGTATTTCCACGGGTAAAACGGCCGGAAATCTGCCCCCTTTTTCGTTTATTCCAGTGACTTCATCTCTTTCCTGGCCTTCTACGGAACACCCCGTCAACTCAGGGGGAGTAATAACCCATCTAGATTAGAGAGCATAACCATTCTCCTTCATTTTCTCAACCTTATCAGGGAAGAACAGGAAGGGTAGCAACCAACAGATCTCACATACCCAAACATAAGGGCCTGTCCTGTAAGGGCCTTTCATTCGACGTCTATAGTCGTCGAAGTGAAGTCCGCAACATAGGCACACCTCTGGCGGTCTTTTTGACGCAATCTACAAGGAGGACAGATCGCTCATCCACCACCTTGACCAATAGGGGTTCATGCAAGGTGCCAGCTCGAACCAGTAGGCAGACGCGGTCCCTCCAAAGGTGACGGTGGGGAAGGTAGGGCCACACCCTCATTGGTTCCCGCCTTTCCTGCCTGCTCACCCTGGCGATTATCCTGTCCATCTTGCGTTCATCTAGTGGTATATTACTCACCCGTCACACAGCGTCGGCATGATAGTTAGTTACTAATCCCGAAAATGTCCGAGACAAACTATATCAGCGGATGCGCACTTGCTCTATTTGGTTGACATGACTGGTCCTCCAGAATCCATGACTCCCCATGCTTGGGCAGAAATTCAGACTGCTAGGACCTACGTGCTCGTGGGCTTCATCTTCTTTGCCATTATGACGGCTGTCTGGTCTCTGGTGCTGTTGATGGGCGCGATTTTCTTCGCATTCTGGGACACGGGTATGGGATGGGGCATGATGAATGGTTCTTGGGGTGGCGGCTGGCTATTTCCGTTCATTTTCCCCTACACCGTCTTCCTCGCATTGAGCGCAGGCTTCACGATATGGGCCTGGACGGTGCGGAGCAACATTGAAGCAGGTCGATATTCCCAGGCACAGACCTCGTCTCTGATCCTGGGGATATTCGGACTGTTTCCCCCGATTGGAGCGCTGATCGGCGGTATCTTCTTCCTCCTTGCACATTCGAAAATTGGATATGCAACAACCTATGCTCAGGCGCCGCCCCCGGCATACCAGCCAGCTCCGACCCCCCCAACTGGGAGGATGTGTCCTGAATGTGGCAGACCAATCTCCATGGACGCGAAGTTCTGCTCACACTGTGGCAAGGACCTTCCCTGAGGTGGGACTCAGCTCTGTGAGGGCTATGCAAAAGTTCCTTTCGGTTCTCTCACCTTCCCGGTTACAGCGCCTTGGCTCCCGGCCTTGAGCCCGACTACGGGTGGAGGTCATGATATACGGTCATGTCTAGGCGCACATTTGGCGACGAACACTTTTCCCTAGGGGGTGGGTGAAAGTAACTGCCCTACCTCATCACTGCGACCAAGACGATGAGGCAGAAGATACCCAGTAGCGCCACAGCCCAACCCCACCGGATGATGAAAACGAACCACCACCCTTCGTTCATGTCTACCAGCAGCCTGAATCTCACCGTATCGCATGGATGCTCTCATGGTTTCAGGCCCCCGTCGGTCTGGATTTGGCCTCTTGGGAGGTTGGCCAGGAAGAGGCCGGCATCATCACTCTTCTCAGGCAGTTCATCGTGGTCGTCAGACCCCTCCTCGATGACGATCAGGGAGACGAGTCCTGAGGCTGTCCGCTCAGGATATGGGCAGCCCGCCAATGTTTACATATCAATAAACTCATCTGCTCTATCAATGAGAATCCTCCGGGATGTCAGGGAGTCCACCAAGCTCCTCATCTTGTTGGAAATCACCACCCATCGTCATAGCCGATTGAAGCCCATCGCCGAGAAAGTGGGCCTGACGGTCCAGGGGGTCTCCGACTACCTCAAGTCCTTGAGCAGTGAAGGGCTGATCCACCGCGTCGAGGGCATTTACGCAGCCACGATGAAAGGGGTGGATCTCCTCCAGGAGAGATTCAAGGAACTGAGGGAGTTCGTGGAGAGGGCCTACAGCAAGATGAGGATACTGGATACCTGCGCAGCTGTGGCTGGAGAGGACATTCTAGAGGGGGAGCGTGTGGGTCTTTTCATGGAGGACGCCTACCTGGTAGCATACCCTGGCAGGGAGTCGTCCTCCCACGGCCGGTCCCTGCACTCTGCTCGCAAGGGAGAGGACATCGCTCTTGTAAACCTGGAAGGTATCGTGGAGCTGAGTGTGGGCAAGATCACCCTCCTTCGAATCCCGGGAGCGAGGGAGGGGGGAACCAGGGCCGTCGACCTCCCTGAGGCCAATCAATTCCTCCAGAGGCACCTGGGAGACAAGATCGCCGTCAATGATACAGTGGCAAGGGCGCTGGCCCTCAAGTTGGGGTTGGAACCGGACTTCGAGTTCGCCGCGATAGACGCTTCCGTCGAGGCTGCTCTG